>JBHENJ010000001.1:0-7684 GCA_046262115.1 Candidatus Limnocylindria bacterium
CACGTGTCTCGGCGACCGCAACCCGCCTTCGGCGCGGCGTCCGCCGTGGCCGCGTCCTGAGGCCGCCGCCCGCCCATAGGCCGATGCGGCCGAACTTGCGGACGTCGCGGAAGCGGAGCTCGCGTCCGTCGGCCAGCTCGAGCGCGACGCGAACGTAAGGATCGCGCGGCGCGCCGGGCGGCTCCACGAGAAGCGCGCCGGTCATCCGCAGCGCCACTGTGACGACCCGGCCGTCGGCGAGGTGCAGCAACACCGATTTCGCGCGGCGCGCCACGCGCGCGATCGTCGCTCCCGTCAGCTCGGAGGCGAACCGTTCGGGCGGCGTGGGGTGCCGGATCGAGCGATCCCAGGTCCAGGTCACGGTGCGGATGGTCGCGCCGGTGACCGACCGGGCGAGGTCGCGGGCGACGGTCTCGACTTCGGGGAGCTCCGGCACGCGCTACGGCGCCGGTGCGCCGGCGGCAAGGACCGCCGCCTCCTCCGCGTCCTCGGCGACCTCGACCGCGGTTCGCGCCACGCGGCGCCAGCCGCCATCGGTCCGTTCCAGGCGGTCCATCTGTTCCCAGTCGCGCCCAACCTTCAGGTCGACCGTCAGCGGGACCGAGAGCGGCAGCGCCGCCTCCATGGCCTGGCTCGCGAGCCCTGCGAGGGCGGGCAGCTCCTCCTCATCGGTCTCGAACACCAGCTCGTCGTGCACCTGGAGTAGCATCCGGCTTCGCAGCCCACGCTCGCGCATCACGGGGTCGAGTCGCACCATCGCGATCTTGATGGCGTCCGCGGCGGTGCCCTGGATCGGCATGTTGATCGCCATCCGCTCCCCCGCCTGCCGCAGGCTCGGATTCCGAGCCGTCAGCTCGGGGATGTAGCGGCGGCGGCCGAGCAGCGTCGACACGAAGCCTTGGTCGCGCGCGCGGATCTTGATCTCCACGACGTACCGTCGGATCCCCTCGTATGCCGCGAAGTAGTCGGCGATGAAGCGCTGCGCCTCCTCGCGGTCGATGTGCAGCCGTTCCGAGAGCCCGAAGTCGCTCATCCCGTAGGCGACGCCGAAGTTGACCATCTTGGCCATGCTGCGCTGGTCCGCGGTGACCTCCTCGGGCGGGATGCCGAGCACGCGCGCGGCGGTCATGCGATGGATGTCCTCGCTCGCTGCGAAGGCGGCCTTGAGCCCTGCGTCGCCGCTGACGTGCGCGAGGATCCGCAGCTCGACCTGAGAGTAGTCTGCGGCCAGCAGGAGATGGCCCGGCGCCGCGACGAAGGCGCGCCGGATGCGGCGCCCCAGCGCAGTCCGGATGGGGATGTTCTGCAGGTTGGGATCGACGCTCGACAGGCGGCCCGTTGACGCGATGGCCTGGTTGAAGGTCGTGTGGAGCCGGCCCGTGCGCGGGTCGACGAGTGCCGGCAGCGCGTCCACGTACGTCGACTTCAGCTTTGCGATCTGCCGGTGCTCCAGGATCAGGCCGATCGCGGGGTGAACGGCGCGGAGCTCTTCGAGCACCGACGCGTCGGTCGAGTACCCCGTGCGCGTCCGCTTGCTGGCGGGAAGCTTCAGCTCGCGGAAGAGCACCTGCTCGAGCTGTCGCGGCGAGCCGATGTTGAACTCGTGGCCCACCGCGGCGTAGATCTCCGCCTCGAGCCGCGCGAGCTCGGTCGCGAACTCCGCGGACATCGCCGCAAGCACCTCGCGATCGATGGAGATCCCGGCGAGCTCCATTCGCGCCAGCACGGGCACGAGCCGAATCTCCACGTCGCGGAAGAGGCGAGCGACGCCCGCTGTCTCGAGCTCCTCTTCGAGTCCGGCGCGCAGCAGCGACGCGGTGAGTGCCTCGGATGCTGCGCGCCGCGCGCCGACCCACTCCTCGGCGCCCGTCGCGGGGCTGACCGGCTTCCGTGGCAGCTCGGCGCTGAAGCGCGCTGCCGCGAGGTCGTCCAGCGTCTGCGCACGCAGCGCGGGGTTGAGCATGTACGACGCCACGAGGGTGTCGAACGGCTCGCCGCCCAACTCGATGCCACGCACGGCGAGCATGACCACGAGGGGCTTGAGGTCGTGGCCGACGAGCTCGCGGTCGCTCCGCTCGAGCCAGCCGCGGATCGGTGCGGGGAGCTGCTCGTCGTCCCACCGCAGATACCAAGCGCGACCCGTCGAGCTGGCGAACCCGATGCCGAGGAGCGTTCTGTCGACCGTCCGGCCCGACAGCGCGGCCCACGAGACCGCCACGTCGGGAGTGTCGGCCAGCCATCGCGCCAGCTCTTCGGCGTCGGCGCCGCCCCGCGCGATGCGTGGCTCGATGGTCTCGATCGCTCCGCGCGGATCAGTCACGGCATCGAGCGGCGCGGGTGGCGGGCGGACGAAGGGCGACGCACCCGGCGCCGCGCCGTTCGTCGCTCGGAGATCGAGCGTCAACTGGAGGCCGCCCGCGCCCTCGGTCTCGGGCTCCGGCCCGCTCGGGCCGACGATCGAAGGAGGCAGGCGGTCGATCAGGCTCCGGAACTCGAGTTCCCGGAAGCGCTGCGCCACCGCCCGGCGGTCGTACCGGCCGGTGCGCGCGGACTCGAGCTCGAGCCGCACGGGAAGGTCGTCGATCAGGCGTCCAACCTCCCTGCTCATGAACGCCGATTCGCGATGCGTGGCGAGCCGGTCGCGCAGCTTGCCGGGAACCTCTTCCAGCCGGGCGTACAGCGCATCGAGGGAACCGAACTGCTGGAGCAGCGCGCTGGCGGTCTTCTCTCCCACCCCCGGGACGCCCGGGATGTTGTCCGAGGTGTCGCCCTTGAGCGCCTTGTAGTCAAGCATCTGGTCAGGCCGCAGCCCGTATCGGTCCATCACCTTCGCGCGGTCATAGATCACCGTCGCCGCGACGCCCATGCGCGTCGTCAGCAGCCGGACGCGGTCATCGACGAGCTGCATCCCGTCGAGATCCCCCGAGACGATGTACGTGTCGACGTCCTCATTCGCGGCCTGGCGCACCAGGCTCGCGATGACGTCGTCGGCTTCGTACCCCTCGACCTCGTAGATCGGCATGCCCAGCATCGCGGCGATCTCGCGGACGATCGGGAACTGGGCACGCAGGTCGTCCGGCATGCTCGGACGGCCTCGCTTGTAGTCCGTGTGCCGGTCGAACCGAAACTGGGGCTTGCCCAGGTCGAAGGTCAGGATGGCGTAGTCCGGCTTGAGGTCCTGGATGCCTCGGAGGACGATCTGCAGGAAGCCGAACGCGGCGTTCACCAGCATCCCGTCGGATGTCGTGAGCGGCGGGAGCGCGAAATAGCCGCGGTAGACCAGGCTCGGCCCGTCGATGAGCATCAGGACCGGGCGGCGATCGTGCATCCAGACCGCAGTCTAATCGGCGGCGGGCACCGTCCAACGGCGTACAATCGCGGCCCATGACCGATCCGCCGACGTGGGATGCCTATGCCATCCTCGGCGTGCGACGTGACGCCAGCCCGCTCCAGGTGGCGCGCGCTCACCGACTGCTTGCCAAGCGCCATCACCCGGACCTGAACCCCGACGCCGCCGACCAGCGCGCCATGCATCGGATCAATCAGGCGTGGCGCGTCCTCTCGATCCCGGCACTCCGCGCCGAATACGACCGGCGCCATCCGGACGCCGGGATGCCCGCCGCCCGACGCAAGGGCGCGTCCGCTGGATCACCCGCAGCGTCGAGCCGGCCGGGAGGTGGCCACTGGACCGCCACCCGGGAGCCGATCCGCCGCGACGCCGTCAATGCGCGAAGCTACCGCGAATGGCGCGTCAGCGCCGGTCACGCCGCGGCGGCCATGTGGCCCTCGGCGCACGGATACCCGCGCCCTGGGACCGGTGCGCTATCCGGTGTGACCACCGCGGCGTCCGGGCGCCGCGTGTCGCCGAACCGCGTGGAGGCCGCGCCGGCGCGTTCGTTCCGCGACTCCGGCTGGGCGGCGATCCTCGTCGCCGGCATCCTCGTCGCCTTCCTGCTCCTGGTCGCGGGACTGGGGAGCGAGTACCGCGCGTCGGTGTCGCGTGACGCGGCGCCGGCGCCCTTCGAGTTGAAGCACATCGGCCACTGAGCCCCGGGTCAGCCCGGGCGGTCCTCCAGCAGCCGCCGCCCCAGCAGCGCGCCCGCGAACAGCACGATCCCGCCGGCCACCATCGCAGCCCACGGCGCCTGATCCGTATCGCTCGGGTGTGACTCCTCCGGCGCGGCCTCTTCCAGTTCCGATCGCTCACTCTCCGCGGACGCCGCCGCGATCGCGACGGACCCGGTCGCGTCGCGGTCGAACTCGGCCCCCGCACCTGCGTCGGTGTCGTCGTCGGCAGTCGCATTCTCGGCGGCGGCTGGAGCCTGGAGCGCTGCGCCGCCCGCGGCTCGCCCTTCGTAATCGAGAACGCCCGAGATGCCCACCGCTCCGACGATCGCGAGACCGGCGCCGGCGAGCATGGCGGGCGCGAACGCTCGACGCAGCATCTCGCGGAGGCGCATGCCGGTCCCGTCGCGGGTCGGAACGGCGGCCGGCGACCAGGCGCGGAATCCCGGCGGAGGGGCGACGTCCGGGAGCTGCGCGAGCGCGGAACGCAGAGCGGACAGCTCTCCGACCACGTCACGGCACCGGTCGCAGGCGGCGACGTGGGTGCGCAGGCTCCGATCGCGCTCCGCATCGCGGTCGGAGCCGGCGAGCGCGGCGAGCCGCTCGTCGTCGGGATGGTTGGAGATCGTCATCGTCGACCGTCAGACGCGCTCACGCTTCGAAGAGTTCCCGGTCCGCGACGAGCATCTCGCGCAGCCTGAGGCGTCCCCGGTGAAGCCGCGACTTGACCGTCCCGAGCGCTGAACGGGTCGCGACGGCAACTTCTCCGTAGTCCATGCCGTAAACGTCACAGAGCACCACCGCGGAGCGCTGATCATCGGGCAGCGAGCGCAGGGCGATCTCGAGCCGGCCGAACATCTCCCGCCGCCTCGCACCCGCGGCCGGATCTTCCGCGCTGTGGTCGGGGAGGTCCGACTCGCCCTCGAGCGGGTCCGGGAGCCGGCTGGTGGGACGCCGCTGGCTGCGCCGGAGCAGGTCATAGCTCGCATTGGCGGTGATCCGCAACAGCCACGACCGAAAGACGCCGCCACGATATCGGCCGATCGCCTGGTACGCGTGAAGGAACGCCTCCTGCGTCGCATCGGCCGCCTGGTCCGAGTCGCCGAGCAGCCGCCACGCGAGCCCGTAACAGGCGGATTGGTAATGCTCGGCGAGTCGCCCGAACGCCCACTGATCGCCGTCCACTGCGCGGGCGACGAGATCGGTCTCATCCGCGAGCGCCGGGGTGCGCTGGGCGGTCGAGCCCGGCTGCGGATCACCCATCGGTTCCTATAATGAAGGCTCGGCGGGCCGGAGTGGCGGAATTGGCAGACGCGTCGGTCTCAAACACCGATGGGGGCAACCCCATGCCGGTTCGACCCCGGCCTCCGGCACCACGGGACCGTGCTCAATCAGCAGTCGTCAGCCGCTACGGTCGCCTAGAGCTCTCCGGCATTGCGGCCATGTTGCGGCGGCTGCCGGCGAGGAGTCGCTCCTCGAGCTGCCCGCGCCGGTGTTCGCCCATGACGGGTAAAGAGTCGATCGGTGGCACAAGGATCTCACGCCTTGCAGGTCGTCCCAAGGGGCGTTCCGCGCGCGCGGAGCTCAAGAGCCTCAAGACTTCGATCTCCATCACTTCGTGCGGAGCGGCTGGCAAGCCAGGGGCCCGCGTCGGCGGGCCCCTGGCTGTTGGCGCTAGACGACTAGTGAGTCAGCTCACGGATCTCGGAAGATCCACAGGCCGCTATCGCGATCCGAAGCGAGGATGTACGTGAAGCCGTCGTCACCGACGAAGGTTTGCACGCCCCAGAAGTTGTTGCCGCCAGGATCGAGGTAGCCGCCGACCTCGACCAGGCACGTCGAGCTCACCACTGAGTCGTCAGTATCGAGCTCGGCACAGACGGCCGGGTCCTCGATGATCTGCACGGCACGCAGCCCCCCGGCGTAGTAGGAAAGGTAGGCGAACGACGGATCCTGCGGATCGACCGCCACCTCGTGCACGGAAAGATCGCCGAACCCTTCGGCGAACGCCGGGTCAGCGGCCTCCGGGATGATGAACTGGTCGAGATCCGCCATGGTGGCGGCATCGAACAGGTGGACGTAGCCCCAGCCGTCGAAGGTGGCATCGACGCCGGTGACAACGTCGCCCACGGTCCCGATGGCGAGAGTTTCGAAGAGGTTGATCCCCGTTCCGGCGAGGCACGCGTCGAGGTCGAAATCGCCATCGAGGTCGAAGAGGCCGAAGCCGCCCTCGCGCGTCGTAAAGATCACGGGAAGCGCCTCGTTCTCAAGGAATGGGGTGAGCACCGCGTTACAGGCGTCGGCCCCCTGACGGTTGACGATGATCACCGCCGAATACCCACCCGCGGCCTCGATGTTGGCCACTTTCTCCTCGAACGTGCACAAGCCACGCTCGACCACTGCGATATATGGACCATTGGCTGCCGCGAGCCCGAGTGACTCCGGCGATGGGACCGCCTCGTCGCCGATGCAGCCGCGTCCGACAAACACCGTCGTCCCGCTAATTGCGTCGGCCTCGTCCACGGTGGTCTGCGTGCCGGTCTTGGCCCGCGAGGCACCGCCATCATCGGTGTTGATGAGGAAGCGGTACGGGTCGAAGTCCTCGTCGGCGCCGATGACGAACCGATTGTCGATCGTGAACTCCGCCTGATGACCATTGCCCTCGGGCGGACTGACGGTCGGAAAGACCGGATCGGACACGGCGTAGTCGCTTTGGGCCAGCAGCACCGGGTTCGTGGGGTCGGTGACATTGAGCTGGACATATCCGCCATCCCAGTAGGACAGCAGCATGATGAATTCGCCGCCGATCTCCTTCACCACCATGTCGTGCAGGAACGAGTCGGTCAGCCCGAGCAGCGGTTGTGACACCCCGAGCTCGTTCAGGTCGAACTCGGCGATCAGGACCGGCTTCTTCGGATTAGTGATGTCGAAGATGTCAACGTCGGCCGCCTCTTCGTCATCGGTGGCGACCAGATAGGCGCGGTCTCCAGCCTGCCAAGCAAAAGCACTGTGCGTCTGATTCACGTCGCCCGGGTCGCGTTGCCCGTCGATCGTGATGTCGCCGAAGTTCTCCTTCAGCTTCTTCGGGTTGAGTGGATCGGTCACGTCCCACAGCGAGACGCCAGCCTTGTAGTTCTTACCGCAGCCCTCGTGGTTGATCACCAGCACGTCGCCGGTGAAGTACGCCGTGTCGAGCCGGATGACCTGCATTCCCTCGCCCACCAGGGTGTCCTGGTGGGTTGGGATGAAGCCGACCTCGACTGGATTGGAAGGGTCGCTGATGTCAATGACGTATACGCCGCCGTCAAATGTGTCCTTGCCACCGCCCTCCGGGCCCGCGCATGCTTCGCCGCCCCAGCGGGCCAAGTACGCGTAGTCGAGGTCAGGATCGACGGCCACGTCGGCGATGAGCCCTGGCTCAGCGTCGTGCACGGTCACCTGGCCGACGAGCTCGATCTTGCCCCAAGCTCCTTCCCCCAACAGATGGCCCTCGTCGGGGCCATGCTGATCATGCGCTGCGGCAGCGAGGGGCAGCAGCAGCGACGCAACGACTGCGACCATCAAGCCGATCGGTGAACGTCTAGACATTCGCATTACATCCCATCTCCCGAATGAGGGT
>JBHENJ010000002.1:0-27719 GCA_046262115.1 Candidatus Limnocylindria bacterium
TGGGCTACGCGCCAACGCCGTCGACTTCGCGACCGGTCGCTGCCGCGTGAGGGTGAAGGGTGGGCATGAGCGGCTCCGATGGATTCCGAAGCCTGCGCGAGCGGCGGTCGCCGCGGTGGTTGCGGAGGAGAACAAGACGCCGGATCACCATCTGCCGGAGAAGCTGCTGTGTCTCATGATCCACGAGTTCGAGGCGGCGGCTGGATCCCTTTTGGTGAGCAGACGGTAAGCCGCCAGTAATCGACGGCGACTAGCATCGGCACCGGAGCGGCCAAGAAGCCTCGCCATGCCCGCCCGACTGGTCGCGATCTACCTGCGTCGGCTCGAGAACGAGCCCGACCACGACTGGCAGGCAGTGGCGGCGGCCCTGGGTGTGGTGGCCGCGAACGATAGCCATCAAACCCGATCGACCGTGCCAATGGCGAAGGGATCCATGCCATGAGCCAGCCGACCAAACCGCGGAGCCGGAGTACCGCGAGCCAGTTGCGTCTCGTAGGAGATGGGGTCGTCGGTCCGGACGGCGTGGTCCATTCCGTGGACGCAGCCATCCAACGCCTGCCATGGCGATCCTCGCTTCCCGGCGGCGGGATGCCCCCGCACCAGTATGTGGTCCTCGGCCAGTGCGAGCGCATGTCAGCCGACGTGCTTCTGTGTGTGCTGCGTGATAGCCCTACCGCCTATCGCGCGTACTTCCGCGGCTATCGATATCCGATGCGCTACGTGGAGCGCGACGGCTGGCGTTATTGGCGGACCGCGCTTAATGGCGCGCACATGCTCAACCGTTGCACGCTTGACAGCGTCGAGCCCCCGCGCCGCGTCGATGAGGGCGCTCGGCCCATCGCCTGGGAGGGTCCACCGTGGGCACCGTATGGCTCGCCCTGGCCGCCCGGATTCGTCGAGGTTGAGCCAGGGCAGTGGGCCTATCGGTCAGAGCAAGACCCGCGGCGCGGATACGTTTGCAGCCAGTGCAGGGCAGCCTACTGGCTCTCTTCACCCCAACGACCCTGCCCGCGATGTGGGAACGTCCCATGAGCGGATCGCGGCCTTCCGTGGCGCCGAGCCGCCAGTCCACCGCCTGCATGCACCGGTGTGGCCGTGCCGCATGTCGCGATCCCTAGGACCCAAGAGGTCGACCCCGATGGACCGACATGAGCCATGGAACCGACAACCGGGTGAGGGCCCCCGACCGTTCGCGGCGTTTCAGATGTATCGAGATCAGCCGCCGATGCAGCGCAGCGTCAGGCGCTTGGCCGAGGCGATCGGACGGAACCGGACGATAGTTGGCCGCTGGAGCTCACGGTGGCACTGGGTCGAACGCGCGGCTGCCTGGGACGCCGAGCAGAACCGACTCATTCAGGCAGCCAATGCTCAGGCGCGGCAAGCGTTTGCAATACGTCTCGCTGCGAGTGGTGCCCTGATGCAGGCACGAGGGCTGGGCAAGCTGGGTAGCTATGTCGATCGCATCGGACGCGATGGTCATCTCGCAGAGCTGCGCCCTGGGCAAGCTACGTTGACGAGCTGTCGGTCGCGGAGGCCGTACGCGTGATCGAGGTCGGAGCCCGGCTCGAGCAGGTAGGCCGCGGCCTTCCGTTGCCGGCGCACGAGGCATCTGAGTCGACGACATTTGCGGTGAATCCGATCGTCGAGGCGGTGACGGCGTACCCGGACCGACTGCCTCAGGTCGCTCAGCGCATTCGGCGCCTGATGGCGGTCGTCACGTCAGAGTCCATCGCCGAGACCGACCCCGTCGTCTCCAGCAGGGCCGCGGACGAGGGTCGGACAGAAGTGAGACGGTGGCGTACCGGTATCGAGTGAAACCGGCGAGCGTTCTGAGGATTAGACCAAGTATTGACGTGATGGGTCCCAATACGCCCAATCCCCCGTTAAATCATCGGCATCCGCGGATGACGTCTACCTTGCGCCACCATCTGACTCGGGGTCTGGGGTAGAAGTTATGTGCTCCTACCGACCCCAACGGTGTACGCGGCCTAGCGCCTGACTGCTAGATGACTCCTCATCCCGGCGGACCTCCCCCGCCCGACTCGCTGGGATTCCAACGGTGATTGGTGCCATTCACGGACCTTCTCACCCCAGTTCCGCGTTGAGTCCCGATGGAGGTGATCATGTCGAAGTTGATCGTCCACGAAACGCAAGAGTCCGGAGGGTGGAGCCGGGAGTGAGCTTCTGGGTATCGCTCGATTCAAGTTTCACAACGGCAAGCTCGAGGAGTTCAAGCGCTTGTCCGCTCAAGCCATGGAGATCGTGCGGACGAAGGACACCGGCACGCTGCAATACGACATTTACTTCAACGACGATCAGTCCGAGGCCATCGTCCTCGAGCGGTACAGGGACTCCGAGGCGCTCATCGAGCACACTGCGCACCTTGGCGACCTATCGGCCGCAATCCTTGCGCCGGGCTCCGTCACTGGCGAACTCCTCGGTGAGCCGAGCTCAGAGCGAATGTGGCCGACAGCGTGGTCCGTCTCTTCACGCCCTATCTGTCGCTGTAGACACCGCTCGCCGGCTGTTCCAGTCAAACCTCGGACTGCGCGATGCCCTTAAGGGTCGGCTCGATCGCCGTAGGATCGAGCTCGCCGGCGCCGGGGAGCATCGCATTCGCGATCCCGGCGGCCAGGCCGAGACGAGCGCCATCGATGACCGACTGGCCACGTCCGATCGCGACGAGAAGGCCACCTAGGAACGCGTCGCCACTCCCGACCGGATACGCTCCGCGGACTCCGGGTGGGACGAGGTGCGCTCGTTCCCGCTCGCTCGCGACGACGGCCCCCTCGAGGCCGAGCGTCACGATCGCGCATGCCGCACCAGCGTCGCGCAGCGCGGCGGCCGCCGATGCGGCGGACCAGGCGTCCGCGACCGTGACCCCGGTCGCTTCCCCGGCTTCGTCCGCGTTGAGCTTGACGATGGCCGGCCGCTCGGCCAGGACGGCGGCGAGCGCCGGTCCGTACGTGTCCGCGACGATCGACACGGGACGCGAGCCATCGGCCGCGATCCTGGCGATCCGACCGTAGCCGTCCGGTGGTGCGCCGGGCGGCAGGCTGCCGGACAGGGCAATCCCCCCCAGGTCGCCATGCTCGGCCTCAGCTCGGATGATCGCCTCGAGTTCGTCCCACGCGCCCGACGGCAGCTGAACCCCGTGCTCGTAGATCTCGGTCATGGCGCCATTCGATCGGTCGAGGACCGAGAGGCAGGTCCGGGTCTCGCCTGTGGCCCGCGCCATCCGCGCGTCGATCCGGAGATCGGCGAGCCGTTCGACGATCCAATCGCCGGCGTTGCCGCCGACGATCCCCACGGCTGTGACGGACCCGCCCAGGGCAAACGCGACGCGCGCCGCATTCAGACCCTTCCCGCCCGGCACGGCGATCGTCACCGCCGGGCGGTGAATCTCTCCGGCCACGAGCCGATCGACCTCGTACAGGCGGTCAATGGAAGGGTTCGCCGCGACGAACAAGAGCCGGCTCGGCGGCCGGCCGCTCATCGGTGTTTCCACGATGCAAGCGCCTCGAGCGCCTCGGCCAGCGTCGCCTGGCCGTTAACGCCGCCGGCCGCCCGGGTCGACACGGAGCCGCAGACCGCCCCGAGCTCCAGGCAGTCGCGAAGCTCGCCACCGTCAAGCCAGGCGCGCAGGAATCCCGCGCTGAACGAATCACCGGCTCCGATGGTATCGATCGACTCGATCGTCATCGCCGGGATCCGCACGATCGGACCATCGGCCCGACAGGCGAGCGCACCCGCCGCGCCGAGCTTGACCGCGACGATCGGACTCCCGTCCCCCCGGCCGGTCGCCCCCTCTGCCGCCAGCGCCCTTGCCGCCTCCTCCACGTCGTCAACCCGTGCAATGCGGCGTGCCTCGGCTGCGTTCGGGAAGAAGATGTCGGACTCTCGGAGCATCGCGGCGACGCCGCCCTCCCATCGGTCCGTCGGGTCCCAGTTCGTGTCGAACGAGGTCGTCAGGCCGCGCGCTCGGGCAGCGGCGAAGAACGCGGGCATCCGATCACGGCTCGCATCCTGGAGAAAGAACGCACCGGAGTGGAGGTGACGTGCCCGGCCGATGAGCGACGCCGGGACTGCGTCGACATCGAGTGCACCGATCGAGCCCATCGCCGTGAGCATCGCCCGGTCCGCGCCGCTCGACAGGATCACCGTCGCGCCGGTCGGACGCCTCCGGTCGACCGTGCACGCCGATACGTCGATGCCTCGCCGCGCCATCTCCTCGAGCATGAACCGCCCGAACGCGTCCTCCCCGACGACGCCACTGAAGGCGACCCGTAGATCAAGCCGCGCGGCGCCACAGGCGAAGATCGCGGACGAGCTGCCGACCGTCATGCGGATCGCCTCGACGATCCGCTCGACCTCGCCGAACGCCGGCACCGGGTCCGGATCGGAGACGACGATGTCCGGGTTGATCTCGCCGACAACAAGGATGTCCAGGTCAGGCTCGGCGGTCGTGCGCACGGTCAGTAGTCACGGTACCAGCGGTCGCCGGGCATCGGCGAGGCCGAGAGGCGGCTCGGCCGCTCATGCCAGGGTCGTCCGTTGGCCTCGACCAGGTCGGCGAGCCGCCGGAGCCGGTCGCGCGCGGTCGTCGCCAGGAACGCGTCGCGGGCCGCCGGCTCCATGACCGCGGCCTCGGCCCAGACAGAGCGACCGACCAGGACCCCGCTCGCGCCGGCGATGCACGCCGTGGAGACCTGCGATTCGAACGTTGCCTCATCGACTCCGGCGGATAGGAGGACCCACGGCACCGCGGACGCAGCGTCAAGTTCCGAGCAAGCCTCGCGCCAGCGGGAGCGGTCCGTCACCGACGGGTCGTACGGGAACTCGGCCTTCAGCACCTCGCCCCCGATCACCGTCAGCCGGCGCGCCGTCTCGACCACCACGCGCCGCCTCGCCTCGCCGGTCAACCCCTCGCCTTCGACGAGCGAGAACGAGAGTGGCTCGACGAAGAGCGCGAGGTCGGCAGCCCGGCAGGCCGTCGCGACGGCCGCAACGAGCCGCTCCTGGTCCTCGGCATTCGGCGCGTTGGGATGGTAGTAGACGAGGAGCTTCGCGGCCGAGGCGCCGATCCGCTTTGCCTTGTCGGCGCTCCACCCGTCGAGGACGCGGCTGATGCGTGCGGTGGGCGGACCGTCGTAGCCGGTCGCCTCGATCGCGACGAGCAGGCCCGCCGACGCCGGCAGGGATCCATCCGCGATGCACTGTGCCGCGCCGATCTCCGGGTCGAGCAGCGTCCCGGTCGCCACCGGGGCGAGTGCACGAACCACGGCGCGCTTGAACTCGACCATCTCGTCGTAGGTGACCGACGCGGGATCGTCCGGGCGAATCTCCTTGCGCAGGTTCTGGCGATGGTCGAGGGCGAGGACGGCGAACGTTCCGCGCTGGGACGCGCAGGCGGCGATGCCCCGCCTGGTGCCGAGGGCATACGGGCGCCCATCGGTCCATGCCTCCGTCGTCACGACGGGGCCAGCCGGAGGATCCGCTGGGCGTTGTCCCGATAGACCCTGCGCAGGACGTCGTCCGGCAGCCCGATCCCATGGATCCGCCAGCGACCCTGTGCCGGAACAGGCTCCGTCCCGTAATCGAATGACTCGTCGAGCGTCTCGAGGAATCGGTAATGGATCGCGTAGAGGTCCGGATCGGGTGCCAGGTCAAGGCCGAACACGATCCGCTCCGCGTGACGAAGGAAGAAGTCTCGCGCCGTGTACGGCTGGCGACCAAGCTCTCCGAGCCGTGCTGCGATGTCGACGTTGAGGTTTGGGTTCTCATCCAGCAGCCGCCCCACCAACCCTAGATCCTCCGCGGCGCAGCCGACATGGGCGCCGATGAAGGTCGTCCGCCGATGCCGGGCGACGAGCCGGCCGAACGCGGCCAGCAGGTCGTCGAAGGCGGGAAACCCCGGATCGTCGGGTGCGTCTGCCGCCAGGGGCGGCCAGAAGTGCCAGTCCGGGTTGGCCTGGAGCTCCTCCCAGCGCTCGTTGGTGGGGTCGAGCGGCTCGAAGAAGGCGATCGGGTCCGCGATGTGGATGAGCACCGGGAGGTCGAGGTCCGCCGCGGCCGTCCAGAGCGAGTCGAGCCGTGGATCGTCGACGGCGACAAGGCGGCCCTCCGCGTCGCGCGCTCGCAGCCCGAGCAGCTTCCAGACCTTGAGGCCGCGTGCTCCCCTCGCGGCGGAGTCCCGCAACCGAGCCGCCTCCGTCTCGCCGAACGTCGGATCGGTGGCCCAGCCGTCGTAGTCGAGGCCGGCAAACACCACGACCCGCTCCGGCAGGGCGGCATGCCATCGGTCGATCTCGGTCGACAGCGCGTCGCCATGGCTGCCGTCCAGGTCGACGATCGTCTCGACTCCCGATTCGTCGAGCGTCGACGCCAGCTCAGTCGGAGGACGCATCGCCGAATCGCCGCCGAACATGGGCCCGAGGTGGTTGTGGGCGTCGACGACCGGGAACCTCGGCCGCCGAACCTCGTGGGCCACAACGCGGAGCGACGAACGTGGCCGGAAATCCGCGAGTCGGAGCTCGTCAGCGGTCATTCGAGGCCCAAGATGACGACCTGGCCGAGATGGCGCGGCGCATCGGGGTCTCGGCCGCGCGTCAGGGCGAGTGACAGCGCAAGTGCGTGCGCCGGATGGACGAGGAGCGGCAGCCGCGCCACCGGATCGATCCCACCACCGATCAGGCTCACGGTGCCTCTCGCGCTACGGTTTTCATCCTCGTGGCGGGCGATCAGCCAGGTCTCCGCCCCGAGGCCGGCTGCCTCCGCAACCACAGCAACTTCATCGGCCGCCCCCGCACCGCCCACCAGGCCTATGACGAGCATTCCCGGCTCGCACACCGAGATCGGGCCGTGTCGGAACTCCAGCGGCTCGTACGCCGACGTGGGGACCTGGCTCGTCTCGGTGAGCTTGAGGCCCCACTCGGCGGCGATCCCGAAGGATGGCCCCCCACCGAGGATCACGATCCGGCTCCAATCGGTGGCGCCGAGCCGCCGTCCGACCTCGGCGGCTGCGACAGCCTCGCTCCAGTGATCGGGCAGACGAGCGAGCGCCGCGGCCAAGTGTTCATCGCCCCCGGCATCGGCCACGACCGTCAGGAGGAGCGCGAGCATGCTGGCAAAGGACCGGGTCATCACGATCGCAGCCTCGTCGCCGGCCGGCGAGACGAGGGTGACGTCCGCCAGCGTCGCCAGCGGACTGTCGTCCCGACAGGTGACCGCGACGGTCGGATGACCGGTCGCGTGCATCCGTTCGACGACGCTGATCGCCTCCGAGGTCGCCCCGGAACGGGAGATGATCACCACCGGCTCACGGCCGATGGCGCGTGCCCCGTCCCGGGAGCCGCCGAGGACGCCTGCCGGCCGAAGCATCAGCTCGGAGAGCGGCGCGGCCACGACGGGCCGGCCCATCACCGCTCGGCCGACTGCCGCGACCGCCTGGGCGAGGTAGTACGACGATCCCGCGCCCGTAATAACGATCCCATCCGCCGCCGCCAGGACGTCGCGGGCTGCGGCCGACGCCGGACCTGCGCTGTTGAGGGCGGCAGCGATGGCCGTGCCCGATGTCGAGCTCTCTCGCCAAGTCAGCAGGTCCTCGAATGCGGTCATCGGTCGCGCAGCTCCACGGAGTAGCGATAACGATCACCGCGCACGGTGCTGCGGCAGAACTCGATCGGCAGATCATCCTGGTCGAAGGCGATGCGCTCGACCTGGAGCGCCGGCTCGCCCGGGCGCTGATCGAGGAGTCTCGCCTCGGCTGCGGTCAGGAGGACCGGCTCGAACGTCTCCCGTGCCCGCGTCGGGCGGCAGCCATAGACGTTCATCAGGGTGTCGTAGAGCCGGACGCTGGAGAAGTCCACCGCCTCGAGGCCGGGGAACCGCGCCGCCGGCAGGTGGCTCGTCTCGACGACGAGCGGGTCGGGCCCTGCAAGCCGAAGGCGATGGAGGGCGACGATCTCGGTGCCATCGGCAAGGCCGAGCGCTTCAGCAACGCCGTCCGCCGCCGGCTGTCGCCGCAGATCGAGCACCTTCGTGTTCGGCTGCAGCCCATGCCGCTCGATCTCGCGGCTGAACGAGTAGAACCCGCCGATCGTGTGCTCGAAGCGCGGCACCCTCACGTACGTCCCGAGCCCTCGCCGGATCTCGAGCAGCCCCTCCGCAACGAGCCCCGCCAGCGCCTGGCGGACTGTCGCCCGGCTGACCCCGTAGCCCGCCATGAGCTCGGGTTCCGGCGCGATCTGGGCACCCGGTCGCAGCTCACCGCGACGGATCCGATCGCGAAGGTCGGCCTCGATCCGGCGGTAGAGCGGCAGCCCGGAGACCACTGCGTGGCTCATCCCTTGATCCCCGTGAGCGCGATGCCACGGACGAAGTGCCGCTGGGCGACGATGAAGAGGATGATCATCGGGATAACGCTGACGAGCGCCCCGGCCATCAGCAGCGGCCACTTGCCGACGTACTGGCCCTGGAAGAGCGACAGGCCGGCCGTCAACGTGAACGACTGGACGTCGCGCTGGTAGATGATCGGGTTGATGAAGTCGTTCCACGACCACATGAACGTGAAGATCGCGAGAGTGGCGAGGGCAGGGACGGCGAGTGGCAGGTAGATGTGGCGGTAGATCTGCCATGGATTCGCCCCATCCACCCGCGCGGCGTCCGCGAGCTCCCGCGGGATCGTGAGGAAGAACTGTCGCAGCAGGAACGTGCCGAACGCGCCACCGAGGAACGCGCCGACCCAGAGCGGCTCCTGGGTTCCGATCCAGTTCCCGCTCGTGCTGAACGGGTGCGGAAGCATCCGATAGAGGATGAAGTTAGGAACCAGGACCACCTGGAACGGGATGATCAGCGTGACGAGCAGGAGGCCGAACAGAGGGCCCCGGAACGGGAACCGCAGGACGGAGAAGGCAAACGCGGCCATGGAACAGCTGATCAGCTGTCCGATGGTGGTGAGCGCGGCGAGCTTAACCGAATTGACAAAGAAGTTCCCGAACGGCAGCGCACCCCACATGTCCGCGTAATTCTCCCAGCGTGGCTGGGCCGGAAAGATCGTCGGGGGCACCGCGAAGACCTCCGCCCGGGTCTTGAGCGAGGTCGAGATCATCCAGAGGAACGGCACCATCATCACGATGCCGCCCGCGACCAGCAGGCCAATGAGGACCGCCCGCCGGATCCGCCGGGATCGGGCCTCCCAGGGGGAAGGCTCGACTGCGACCGCTGCCGTGCTCACGAGCCGCTTACTGGTAGTGGACCCATCGGTTCTGCGACCGGAAGTAGACCGCCGTGAAGACGGCGACGATGATGAAGAGGATCCACGACGCGGCGGTGGCGTAGCCCATCTTGAAGAACTTGAATCCGTTCTCGTAAATGAAATAGACCATCGTGATCGTCGCGTCGGTGGGCCGCGGGCGCGAGAGGACATAGATCTGGTCGAATACCTGGAAGCTGCCGATCAGGCTCAGGACGCCCGTGAAGAACATGCTCGGGGTGAGCAGCGGCAGGACGACAGCTCGAAAGCGCGCCCATCGACCGGCACCGTCGACGCTGGCGGCATCGGTCAGCTCGCTCGGGATCGCCTGGAGGCCGGCCAGGAAGATGATGATGTTCGTCCCCAGGCCCTGCCAGACCGACATCACCACGATCGCCGGCATGGCCAGCGTCGGGTTGCTCAGCCACTTCTGCGGCGGGATCCCGAACAGGCCGATGAACTGGTTGAGAAGCCCGGCCTCCGGACCGTAGATCCATTGCCAGACGAGCGCGATCGCGATCGTCGAGGTGACAACCGGCAGGAAGTACGCGGTCCGAATCCAGGCGATCCCCCGGATGGTCTGGTTGAGCGCGAGAGCGAGTGCCAGCGCGAGGAGGATGCCGAGCGGGACCGACACGACCGTGTAGAAGGCGGTGTTGCGCAGCGCCTTGAGGAACCGATCGTCCGAGGCGAGTGCGACGAAGTTCTGCAGGCCGACAAACTCGGGAGCGCGGAGAAGGTCCCATTCGGTCAGGCTGATCGCGAGGGTCGCGAGGATCGGCCCGGCCGACAGGATTGCAAGACCGATGAGGGTGGGTGCGAGGAACAGCAGCGCCCAGCGCCGCTCCCCATCGAGCGGACCGCCGCCACCGCTCCTCGCCCCGGCCGCCGTCATCCGGCCCCCGTGCTCGCCGTACCGTCCGTCACTGACCCGCCAGGACGGCGTTCAGCTCCGACAGCACCCCATCGATCGCCTCGCGTGCGGTCTTGTTCGGCTCCGTGAAGACATTGGCGTCGAGCTCCGTCTGAAGGATGGTCGTGAAGTCGTTGTAGCCGACGAACGACGGCTTGATGTGCGCGTACGAGAGCGCGTCGGCGAGCACCTCGGCCCCCTCGAACGAGGAGGCATACGGACCGGCGAGGACCTGCTTGTTTGCCGGCAGCGACGCACGCAGCTCCATCAGCATCGTCTGAGCCTCCGGGCTAGCGAGGTACTTCACGAACTCCCACGCCGCGTCTGGGTTGCGCGTGTTCGTGTAGATGACCGCCCCGGTCGGATTGATCGACGTCGCCTGGCCTGCCGGACCCCTCGGCAGTGGCGCGATCCCGAGTTCGATCCCCGCAGCCTCGAGCGTGGGGACGAGCCATGAGCCGTTCGCCTCCATCGCCGCCTTGCCCTGCTCGAACGCGTCGCCGACCTCCGCGAAGAGCGCGGGATCGGGCATCACCTTCTCCTTCCAGATCAGATCCTGGAGGAACTGGATCCCGCCGACAGCCTCGTCGGATCCGAGCACAGTCGACGTGCCGTCAGGCGCCAGGATGTCGCCACCGTTCTGCCAGACGAGTGATGACCAGTAGTTCTCCATGTCGCTCGTCTCGGTGTAGAAGCCCCATTGGTCCGGGCTGTCGTCGCCACTCGTGTCAATGGTCAGCTGGTGGGCAACCTCGACCAGCTTCTCCCAGTCCCACGTGTCGTCGGGGTACGGAATGCCGGCGTCGTCGAACATCGCCTTGTTGTAGAAGAGGGCGATCACGTTGAGATCACGCGGCAAGCCGAACTGTCCGTCCGAGGTCGTGAAATCCGCGACGGCCTGGTCCGCGAGCTGGCCGAGGTCGTACCCGTCTCGGTCGATGTAGGGCTTGAGGTCGAGGAGCACATCCCGGGACTGGTAGTCCGGGAAGAGTGGTCCGTCCATCGCGAAGACGTCCGGCGCGTCGCCCCCCGCGATCCCTGTCTGGAGCTTGTCCCAGTAGGTGTCCCAATCCGAGACCGTCACATTGACCGTGATGTTCGAGTTGGCCTCGTGGAACGCGTCGACGACCGCCTGCTGGCTGGTGATCTCCGCTGGATCTCCCCAGATCGAATACGTGATGGTCGCTTCGGCATCCGCGCCGCCGCTCCCCGCCCGGCCCGATCCGGTGGGCGACGTCGTGGGGCCCCCGCACCCGGAGACGACGAGGGCCGCCGCCCCGATGAGGGCGAGCAGGCGTCGCCGGCGGGACTGGGTTCGATCGGTGTACATGTTGGGCTCCTCCTCCTTCAGTCGGCCGCTCTGCCGCCGAGCCACGCCGGCAACCATTGCGCTTCGGCCTCGATCATTGCCTCGGTCAGACGCCAGGCGTCGTCGAGGGTCAGGTGGCTCTGGACGATCGGGTCGGTCATCACGGCATGGCCAATGGCGGCGCGATCGCGATCCAGCGCAGCCCGCACCGTCAGGCCCTGCATGTCGACCGCCCCACGGACGTAGGCTGCGAGATGGAGCGGCAACGGCCCCATCGCGACGGGATGCACGCCGAGCCCATCGACGAGGCCCGGGACCTCGACGCAGGCATCGGCATCCAGGTTGGGGATCAGCGCGCCACCATTCATCGCATTCACGATGATCCGGGCGGGCGTGCCGGTCGTGATCGCCTCGGCGATCGTTGCGGCGTACTCACCGCTGCGCTCGATCTCGAACGCCTCCCCCGCGTCGAGCACTCGCTTGGTTTCAGCGTACTCGTCGAGGTTGTGCGCGACTCGATCGAGGTATTCGCCGATCGGGACATGGAAACGCTCGATCGCGTCGCCCGCCTCGTCGCGCTTGCCGATATACCAGGGGTTGTATTCCGCGTGGTGCTCCGACGATTCGGTCGGGTAGAAGCCGAGTCGCCGGAAGAGGTCCGCTCGAACGAGGTCATCGTCCGGCGTCCGGCCGGCCTCGACGAAGGCGCGGAGCTCGGGATAGAGATCCCGGCCGTGGTGCTCCAGCTTGAGGACGAACGCCAGGTGGTTGAGCCCAGCCGTCGCCGCGTCAACCTCGTCGCGCGGAAAGCCGAGGTAACCGGCGAGCCGATCGACCGTCCAGAATACCGAGTGGCAGAGCCCCACGCAGCGGATCGAGCTCGCTTCTGAGACGGCGCGAACGAGGATCGCCAGGGGGTTCGTGTAGTTGAGGAGCCACGCGTGCGGGCAGGTCTCCTCCATGTCGCGCGCGATCCCGAGGACGACCGGGATGGTCCGCAGCCCGCGAAAGACGCCACCGACGCCGACCGTGTCGGCAATGGTGTAGTGGAGCCCAAATCTCGCGGACACGTCGAAGTCGACCTGCGTCGCCCCGGCCCCGCCCACCTGGATGGTGTTGACGACGAAGTCCGCACCATCCAGGGCGTCGCGGCGATCGAGGTGTGCGGAGATCGTTGGCTCGGCGCCCAGGGTTGCGGCCGTCCAGCGTGACATCCGTTCGGCGGTTCCCAGACGCTCCGCATCGATGTCGTGGAGCGCAATCTCCGAGCTTCTCAGCGCGGGCGAGGTCAGGATGTCGCCGAGCAGGTTCCTCGTGAACTCGACGCTTCCGGCGCCGACAAGGACGATCCGAGGCATCGTCTTCTCCGCTTCGATCGGCAGGCCATCAATGACGTACGGACGTCCTAATGTCAATCCTAGCAGGCCCAATCTTGTGATGCACAACCTCATAGCGCGAGCTTCCCGAGTTCCCAGGATCGTCTGGTCCGTGACGTAATCGTATGGACGCCTGGATCAGTCGGCGTCGAGATCCTCCAGCACGGGCGCCATCGCCTCGAGCGCGGCCAGCGTGCGTGGCCAGAGCAACACCTCGATCTGCGTACCAGCTCCAGATATCGGCATGGAGGGCGGCGAGGCGGAGCATCTTCGGACCCTTGGCGCCGATCATCATCGGGATCCGGCCGGGGCGTGGTCCGAGTGGTCGGTGCTCCAGCTCGCGAGCCGCGTGGTAGGTCCCTTCGAATTCCGCGCCTCCTCGAACCGGCCGATGACGTGATCCTCTGGCAACCCGAAGGCGCACGCCTGGCGACCGGCATGCCCCGAGCCCAGCCCGAACACGAAGCGCCCGCCGCTGATCTCATCGAGCGTCTCGATGGCCTTCGCGGTGAGGGCGGGGTTCCGGTGGAGCGCCGACATTACCCACGTGCCGACCTTCACCCGCGACGTCGCTGCCGCCACCGCAGCGGCCATCGCGACTCACTCCCACCAGCCGCGCACCTGACCGTCAGGTGGACGCCACAGCAGCCGGGATCCAGACCGTGTCGAACCCGATCTCCTCGGCCCGCAGTGCGAGCTCGCGGATCTCGTTCCAGCGCGGGGTCGCGCCGTCGATCCAGGACTCCTCCATCGGGAGCACGAGGCCGATCTCGAGTGTTCTCATCGAGCCTCCGGTGAGCGCCTGGGTGGCCCGACTCTGGCCCTACGCCGGGGCATCGACCGTATCGGCGGCGCGTGTTTCCTCCAGGAACGTTTAGGACCGTCTCCTTCGGCATGACCCCGTGCCCGGCGCGTGGGACCACGCACAGCTGTGCATCGGGGATCGTCCTGGCCATGACCTCGTCACGGCGAGAGCAAATCAGCCGCTGGTACAGCGCCTAGGGGGCCAAGGTCTCAGTCAATAACTTTGCAGTTATTGCTCGGGTTCCCTCCTGGTAGCACAGCGCTTGCGTTCAGAGACTCATGAGTCCCCTGCTCTACCACTGAGTACTCCGCCGGGACATCCAGCGTACCCACAAGACGCGGAAGCGGCAACCAGGGGATGCGTCGGACGCGGATTCGCCGTCAGTTCCGGGCGAGCACCGTCCGCGCGAGATCGGCGAGCGGCTCACGGTCCACCGGCCCGATGCCGAAGGCCGTGGCGATCACGTAATCACCACCGTCGATCGCCTCGACGGCCGAGTAGTTCGCTTCATCGGTCACGTAGAACGCGGCGTCGCCGACACCAGTGATCGATTCTCCGCCCGCGTTCTGCTGGATCCGCTCGAACTCGGTCCGTACCGCGCTCGCGTCCGGGAAGTCCCCGAAGATGAATCCGACTCGTCCGCCGACATCCGCGTACAGACCGACGCCCGGCGCATCCCATATGCAGACGTGCTGGTTCAAGCCAGGCGCCAGCTCGCCGACGCCGGGTGGCACCTCCGCACCGGACGGGCCCGTGGCCTCGACCTCGAAGAGGGCCTCGATCTCCGCCGTGTCGACGATGTCCGGACAGTCGAGGTCGGCTCCCGCGCCGCCGGACGATTCTGAGGGCTCGGACGGCTCTTCGCTCGTCGTCGCACGCTCCGTTGGCGTGGTTCGCGCGGTTCGGGTGGCCGATGCCGTGGTGGACGCACGCGGCGACGACGCTGGCGCACCGCCGCATCCTGTAAAGACGGTCAGCGTCGCGACCAGCGCGACGACGGCCCGCGTCACGAGCTTGCCCCGAAGAAGAGCTCGAACCAGCGAACGAGCAGCGGCTTGGGCGGCGCCTGCGGCTCGAGTGCGACCGGCAGCGCGGCTTCCGCGCCAGGCGGGATGATCAAGACACGCTCATCCGGAGACCCCAGGTTCGCGAGGCGCCGCGCCTCCTGGCTGATGTACGCGTCGCTCCGCAGGTAGGCCAGCTGGTGAGCGAGCTCGGCGTTGGCCGCCTCGACGCTGCGGATCTCTTCGCGAAGCGCCGCGGCGCGCTGCGTGATCGTGAAGTTGGCGTGCACCTCACGCGCAACCTGCAGCGCAAGGAAGCCGCCGATCAGGGTCAGGATGGCGAGCGTCAGCAACCTGCCTCGGGAGACACGGGGCGACCGCCGGGGTGCGTGTGGCGGCGGCGCGGGGTCATCGCCTGCGACCGAGCGCGGGATGGCGACTGCCGCTCCGGTCGGCAACGAGACGGTTCGCAGCACGACGGCAGTCTAGGTCAATGTTTCAACATCCTGCACGCGGCGGCGGCGAGATATCCACACCGTCGCCCCGCGATGTGGACGAATCGCCGGCGCTTCGAACATGTGTGCTAATCTCACGCGAATCAACTAGAACAGGCGTTCTGAATGACGCTCGCGCGAGAGCTTCGCGACCCAGTTGAAGCCATCCTCAACGATCCCGAGCTGGCCGCGCTGGTGACCGCGCATCGTACGCTCGAGCCCCGCCCGCCGCAGTATGCGCCCTTCCCCGACGGGATCGACCTCCGCCTGATCGAGGCGTTGCGCTCGCGCAGCATCGACGGGTTGTACACGCACCAGGCTGCCGCGGTCCGAAGCGCGGCCGCCGGCCGCAACGTGTGCGTCGTGACGCCCCCGGCGTCCGGCAAGACGCTCTGCTACAACCTCCCGGTCCTCGTGGCGATCGCCGACGACCCGGCGGCGCGGGCGCTCTATCTCTTTCCCACCAAGGCGCTCGCCCAGGACCAGCTCGCCGAGCTCCACGCTCTCGGCGAGGTAGCGGACCTCGAGCTCCGGACGCACACGTACGACGGGGACACGCCGGCGAGCGTCCGCAGCGCGATCCGCACTGCGGGTCAGGTCGTCCTGACGAACCCGGACATGCTCCACGCCGCGATCCTCCCGCACCACACCAAGTGGTTCCGCCTGTTCGAGAATCTCCGGTTCGTCGTCATCGACGAGCTGCACACCTATCGCGGGTTGTTCGGGAGCCACGTCGCCAACGTCATCCGGCGACTGCGACGCATCTGTCGTCACTACGGCTCCGAGCCCGTCTTCATCTGCGCGAGCGCGACGATCGCCAACCCGCGCGCGCTTGCCGAACGGTTGATCGAGGACGACGTCGAGCTGATCGATCACAACGGCGCGCCACGCGGTCGCAAGGACTTGATCCTCGTCAACCCTCCGGTCGTGAATCCGCAGCTCGGCGTGCGGGCGAGCTTGCTCCTCACGGCGCGGCGTGTCGCGGAGACCCTTCTCCGCGATGACGTGCAGACCATCGTCTTCGGCCGCAGCCGGACGGCGGTCGAGGTGCTGACGACATACCTGCGTGAGTCGTTCCCGCGGCGGCCGTGGGACGAGCACGTCATTCGCGGCTACCGGAGCGGCTACCTCCCGCGCGAGCGCCGCGCGATCGAGGCCGGGCTCCGCTCCGGAGCGGTGCGCGGCGTCGTCGCCACCAACGCGCTCGAGCTCGGGATCGACATCGGTGGCATGGGAGCGGCGGTCAGCGTCGGGTATCCCGGAACCATCGCGAGCCTCCTGCAGCAGTTCGGTCGTGCCGGGCGGCGCGCCTCGAGCAGCGTGGCCGTGATGGTCGCGTCATCGGCGCCGATCGACCAGTTCCTGGTTACCCATCCCGACTACCTCTTCGGCCGGTCGCCCGAGCACGCGCTCGTCAACCCCGACAACCTGCATCTCCTGCTCGCGCACCTCAAGGCGACCGCGTTCGAGCTGCCGGTGCCCGATCGCGAGCGGTTCGGGATCGACGAGACCGCGACGCTGCTCGACGTCCTGACCGAAGACGACTTCGTCCGCCACGCCGACGACGGCCGCTTCTACTGGAGCCACGAGAATTTCCCGGCGTCCGAGGTGAGCCTGCGCAGCGCGGCGCAGGAGAACGTGGTCATCGTCGACACGTCCGAGCCGGCGCACCGCGTGATCGGGGAGGTGGACATCTTCGCCGCACCGATGCTGGTCCACGAGCAGGCGATCTACCTCCACCAGGGCGAGCAGTTCCACGTCGACCGGCTCGACTGGGACGAGCGGAAGGCCTATGTCCGTCGGGTCGACGTCGACTACTACACCGATGCCGATCTCGGCGTGACCCTGAAGGTCCTCGACGTCTTCGCGTCGCGCGCCGAGGAGGCCCCGGTGCCCGCCGCGCGCGGCGAGGTCATGGTGGCCTGGAAGGCGAGCCTGTTCAAGAAGATCAAGTTCCACACCCACGAGAACGTGGGCTGGGGACCGATCCGCCTCCCAGAACAGCAGATGCACACCACCGCGACGTGGCTCGTGATTCCCGACGCTGTTGCGGCGCGCTTCGAGCGCGATGCGCTCGACGGCGCCGTGATTGGGCTCGCCAGGCTCTCCCGCAACGTCGCGCCGCTGCTCCTGATGTGCGACCCGCGAGACGTCGGCGTGCTCGGCCAGGTGCAGGCCCCTTTCACCGGGCGGCCGACGCTGTACCTCTATGATGGCGTGCCGGGTGGCGTAGGTCTCGCGGAGCGGCTCTTCGAGCTCCTCGACGAGCTGCTCGCGGCGTGCCGGCAGATGGCCGCCGATTGCGAGTGCGAGTCCGGTTGCCCCTCGTGCGTCGGACCGATGGCGGAGGTCGGCGTGGGCGGCAAGTCCGCCACGGTCGACCTGCTCGGGGCGCTGACCGCTGCGCACGCTCGCTGACCGCGTCGCCGACCTCCGGGCGCTGCGGCCGAGTCGCCCCCCGCCGAGGCCTCTCCGCGCCGAGTCGCTCTGCGCCGCGCTTGGCGCCCGCCTCGTGGACGACTCCGTGGCCGTGGTCGTGTTGGAGCGTTCGGTCGGCCTCCCGGCATCCGTCGCCGAGTCGCTGCCGCGCTCCGAGGACGCGCGCTACTTCGACAGTGAGACCACGGGCCTGTCGACGGGCTCGGGGACCGTCCTCTTCCTCGCGGCCGTGGGTCGCGTCGACGACGATCGCCTCATCGTCCGGCAGTACCTGCTGGCCGACTATCCCGGGGAGCGGGCGCTGCTCGAGCTCGTGGCAAGCGACCTAGCCGGCGGCCGTCGCGTGGTCTCGTACAACGGTCGGGCGTTCGACATGCCGCTGCTGCGTGGACGCCTCGCGCTCCACGGCATGCACGCCGCGACGGCCGCGCTGCCCGCGGCACACGACGACCTGCTCCACCCGGCGCGACGCCTCTGGCGGCGGGCGCTCGGGTCCGTCCGCCTGGCGGAAGTGGAGCGAGCCGTGCTCCGCGTCCGACGGATGTCGGAGTGTGCCAGCTGGGAGATCCCGGGCCGGTTCTTCGCGTACCTGAACGGCGCGCCCGCCGATATCCTGCGCGAGGTCGTCGACCACAACGCGCAGGACGTCGCCTCGCTCGTCCTGCTCCAAGCGGAGCTGGCTCGGCTGCGGACCGGCGGCTGGCGCGCCGCCGCGCTCGTCGACCCACGCGGCATGGCGCTCGAGCTGATGGGCGTCGGCGCCGCATCGGACGCTCTCGAAATCCTCGAGGCCGCCGTCGACGGCTGCTCCGACGACGACGAGGCAGCGCGGCTGCGCCGCCTGGCGGCTCGGCTGCTCGTGACGAGCGGACAGCCGGATCGCGCCGAGGCGTTGTGGCGCGCCGCGACCGGCCACGCGACCGTCGATTCCGCCACATCGTGGATCGAGATCGCACGGCTCCGCGAGCGGTACCGAGGCGACCTGGCCGGCGCGCTCGAGGCGGCACATGCCGCTTCGCGCGCGCTCGACCTCGCGCTCGCGCTGGGACGGGGCGGCGGGATCACGCAGATCGGCCGCGCGCGCCTCCTTGTCGAGCGCCGGCGCAGACGGCTGAGCCGCCGGCTGGCAGTGGCCAACCGACGCGCCGAGCGCGCCGCACGTCACGTCGCCTGACGCGCGGCGAGGAGCGCGGAGGCCGCTTCCGAGGCTCGAGTCGCGGCCCCGCCGAGCGTCGCACCGGCCCCCAGCTCGGAGGCGAGGACGGCGGCGAACGCGTCGCCCGCGCCGATGGTGGGCACGCCGGAGATGATCCGCGGCGGCCGGATGCGACGTCGGTCGCGACCTATGTCGAGTAGCGCGCCCTCGCGCCCCATGGTCAGGACGATGGCGGGGATCGGCCCGCACCAAGCGCGGAGCCGTGTCACGCGCGCCGCCGGCGTTGTGCCCTCGGCGTCGAGGTCCGCCTCGCTCGCGACGAGCACGTCAGCGCGGGCCAGCACCGACCGAAGCTCCGGGTGGAGCTCATCGAGCGCACGCGACTCGAGCGGGACGTCCCGCCGGACGCGCCGCAGCCAGCCCTGCATCGCCGCAACCCGACGGCTCGCCGGTGTCCCATGCATGACGCGGGCGACGAGCTGCGGTCCGATCTCGTCGGCGACCGGCGCGAAGAGCACGGCACCAGGCGAGATGGCGCTCAGCAGACGCTCCATCGCGGGATCCGTCGGCGCGATCGCCTCGCCGACCTCGCCGATCCACGACGCGCGCTTGGTTCCCCGTTCCCGATGGGTGAACGCAGTCGTCCGCGCGCCGAGGATCGCTTCGACCCTCGCGGCGGCACGAAGGCGTACGAGCCCGGCCGCGGCGATCGGATCGCTCCCGCAGGTCGTCAGCGCGGCCACGCGCCACCCGGCCCGCGACGCTGACTCGCTCGCGTACAGGACCGAGCCGCCGGGCACCGGCGTAGCGCCGAGCCGATCGACGGTGAGCGCGCCGACCACCAGGAGGTCGACCGGTACGCGCTCGTCTATCATCGGTCGCGGCATGGACCTTTACTTCTACGAGCTCCACGAGGACAGCGACCTCACGACCGATGCCATCCTGGTGTCAGAGCAGCTCCACACCGCCGAGGCGTTCGAGGCGATGGTCCGAGCGGCTCGCGACGCGCTCCTGGAGACGTTCGAAGAGGACACGCTCGTGGAGGCAGTCGCGCGCCAGCTCGAGCGTGAGCACGGTTTGACGTATGTCAGCGACGAGCGCCTGCAGGCGTCCATGAGTGTCGGCATCGAAGAAGACGCGACATACCTTGTCGAGGGCTCGCGCGAGTTTCGCAGCCTGGTGGTCGATCTCGAACGCTGACCCTCGGCGCTTCGGTCACCGCGCGACGTTGAACAGCACGTGGACGACGTCGCCGTCGCGAACGAGATACGTCTTACCCTCGGACCGCAGCTGGCCGCGGCGCCGAGCCTCGGCCATCGATCCGGCGGCGAGGAGCTCGTCGTGGCCGATGACCTCGGCGCGGATGAAGCCGCGTGCGATGTCGGAATGAATGACCCCCGCCGCATCCACCGCGGTGGCGCCGCGCCGAACGGTCCACGCCCGACACTCATCCTCACCCACCGTGAAGAACGAGGTCAGGCCGAGGAGGCCATAGCTGAGCCTGACCACGCGGTCGCGGCTGGCCTCGGCGATGCCCATCTCGGCCATGAAGACGGCCTGCTCATCGGCGTTCAGCTGCGCGATCTCGGATTCGAGCTTGGCGGATAGCCCCGCGACGTCAGTCTGCGCATCCGACAGGCGCGCCCTCTGTTCGGCCTCCAGGCGCCCGGTCGCCTCGAGCTCCGACTCGTCGAGGTTGAGCGCGACGAGGAGAGGCTTCTGGCTCAGGAATCCAAAGCCGCGGAGGACCCGCACATCGTCGTCGGCGAGTGCCTGCGACCGCAGCGGGGTTCCCGCAGAGAGCGCGGGCTCGATCCGGCTCAGGACCTCCCGCTCGGCCGCGTTCTGCGCCCGCTCCGCCGGCGAGCCATGCCGCCCCGACGACCGCAGCCGTTCGAGCCGTCTCTGGAGGACGCCGAGATCGGCGAGCACGAACTCCAGCTCCATCTCCTCGGCGTCACGCCATAGGTCATCCGGGCGCCGCTGCCCCGCATCCGCGAAGGCGCGCACCACGTGGACCAGCGCATCGGCGTTGCGAAGCTGCCCGAGCAGGTCGGCGCTCAGCGTCTCGGCGCGGAGCGCACCGGGGGCGAACGCGAGGTCGACGTACGTGACGTCGGCGGGTGTCGTCCGACGCGGCGAGAACAGCGTCGAGAGGGCGTCGAGTCGCGCATCGGCAACCTTCGCGACGCCGACGTTCGCCGATGCCCTGCCCGGTGCGTGCCCGCCGCCGGTCTCGGCGTGTCCACCGGTGAGCGCGTTGAAGAGCGTCGTCTTGCCGCTTCCTGGCATGCCGACGAGAGCGACCTGCACCTTCGCTAATAGCCCGCGTCGAGGTCGACCACGTTGTGCAGTGGCTCTCCCGCGACGTACCGCCTGAGGTTCTCGATGAAGAGGTCGACGCTACGCCCGAGGACGCGGCCACTCCACCAGGATGTGTGCGGCGTGATGATCAGGTTCGGCGCGTCGTAGAGCGGCGAGCCGGGGGGGAGTGGCTCCTCCCGGAAGACGTCGAGGATCGCGCCTGCGATCCAGCCCGACTCCAGCGCCCGGCGGAGGGCGGCCTCGTCGACCAGCCGGCCGCGGCTGATGTTGATGAGGTGCGCGCCATCCTTCATGAGCTGGAAGGCACGCACGCCGATGAGGCTGTCGGTCTGCGGCGTCAGCGGGACGCTGAGGACGACGACGTCGGATACGCCGAGCAGTTCCTCGAGGCTCTCCGCCGGCAGCAGACGCACCCCCGGCACGCGCCCGCCGCCGCGGTCGGCGTGCTGGCGCGTCGCGACGATCGTCGGTCCGAACGGCTCGAGGAGACGCGCCACCTCCTGGCCGATGCTCCCGTAGCCGACGATCCCGACCGTGAGGTCGGCGATCTCCGCCGAAGGAAGCGGTTGCCACGTCCGCTCGCGCTGCAGCTCGAGGAGCTGGGGCAGGCGGCGCGAGGCCGCAAGGATCATGAGGACCACGTACTCGGCGATCGGCGTGCTGAACACGCCGCGCGCGTTGGTGAGGATCACGCCGCGGGCGCGCGTCAACGAGGTGAGCAGGCCTTCGACCCCCGCCGCCGCCGAATGCACCCACCGCAGGTGCGGCGCACGGCCCAGAAGGTGGTCGAAGACGGGCGCCGCAAGCCAGCCGCGCAGGAGGATCTCGGCGTCCTCGACGGTGCCCTCCGCCTCCCCGTGGACGTGACCCTCGGCAGAGACACGCAGACAGCGGACGTCTGGCGCGACCGCCTCGATCCGCCGCACCTGCTCGCGCGGCAGGCTCGCGCCGAAGACCGGCGTGACGAGGACGGTCAGCGTCAGGCGGCTGTCACCCGCGCGGCCATGCGACCCACCCAACGATCGGGATGCTCGATCTCGTCGAACGACGGGAGCGTCGAAGGTGACTCCCACACCTGGTTGAAGAACGACCGGCCACGGCTCGCGATAACGGTGCGTACGAACCGCTCACCCGCGGAATACTGCTCCATCTTGAGATCGAGCCCGGTGATGCGCATGATCGCCCGCTCGAGCGCTCCGCGACGCTCCCCGCGACGCTCGAATCGAGCGTGCAGCTGCTCGAACTCCGGCAGCAGCCGCGCTCCCGCGGCATTCATGACATGGCTCGAGTAGCCCTCGAGCAGCGCCATCAGTGCCTGCGTCCTTCGGAAGGCACGCAGCTGGTCCGCGCTCATCATTCGCTCGAGCCAGTGGCCACGGCCGGGGCGCAGAAGCGTTCGCCGAACGCGCTCGGCCATCCGTCCGGCGTCGGCGGCGAACGTCTCGATGGTCGTCCGTACCTCTGACGCAAAATGGTCGCGGAGCCACGGATACGCCTCGAACTCGAACGCGTGCGTCACCTCGTGAAGCGCGATGAAGACGCGAAACCGATCGAGAGGCACGCCGAGCGCTCGGGCGGTGGCTTCGACGTTCTGGTCGACGAAGTACAGCCTTCCGCGCGGCGAGGGCCCGATGGCGAGCAGGCTCACGTCGTACTGCCCCAGCACCTTGCGGGCGAGGAAGGCCATCAGGAAGCCGAGCTGCTGGTTCGTGAGGCGCCGGTTGACGACACGGGCGATGGCGCGGCTGGCGGTGTCCGGGCCGCGCTGGGAGGTCACCAGAACCTCCTCTACCCGGCCGAAGAGGTGCTCGAACGTCGCGAGGTTGACGTCGACCCACTGGACGCGGTCCGCGACCGCGGGCACCTCGAGCGCCTCCGGGAGGCGTGCGCCGATCTCTTCCTCGACGACCGGCTCGATCTTCAGCAGGGTCTCCCGGTAGAACGCCTCGGCGCGGCGCCGCGCGTTCGGGCTGATTGGTCGCGCCTGGTCCCCCAGACGGCGCACTGCGATGTCGCGTACGGCGTCCCAGTCGATCAGCCGCTGACCCGCGCGACGCACGATCTCGCGCTGGAGGACGGTCGCGCCGGCGGCGAGCGCCGTTCCCACGAGCACGCCCATTCCGATCCGGCCCGAGCTGCGACTCACCCGATGAGTCTACGGCAGTCGCCCGCTACGGAGCCGCGGCGGCGTCAGCCGACGGCCGTCGCCGGGAGCCGCACGGGCTCGATGCCGGGGACGCTCGCCCCGAAGATCCGGCCCGCGATCGCGCGGAACGCCTCGACGTCGCCGGTGGTCAGCACCCGATGCCGCGGCGCGTCCGCCGCCGAGCCACGAGCACCGAGCGCGTCGAGCAGGTCCTCGACCGCCAGCGCCGTCGTGAACGCGGAGCCGACGACACGGACGCCGGTGCCCAGGACGCGTTCGATGACCGATCGCAACAGCGGGTAGTGCGTGCACCCGAGGAGCACCGTGTCGAGGTCGGGCGCCGCGCCGCGGAGTTGATCGAGATAGGCCCGCACGACCGCTTCTGCACTCGGCCCGTCGGTGACACCGGCCTCGACGAGCGGGACGAGATCGGGGCACGCCTGCTGCGTGACCCGGATAGTGGGGTCCGCGGCATTGATCGCCGTCGTATACGCGCCCGATGCGACCGTTCCGACGGTCGCGATGATGCCCACGCTGGCGACCCGCGTCGCGGCGGCGGCGGCCGTCGCCCCCGGTCGGATCACGCCCACCACAGGGGTATCAGTCGCAGCGCGGACGGCGTCAAGCGCGCTGGCGGTGGCCGTGTTACAGGCGATCACCAGGAGCTTGACGTCCTCGTCGAGCAGCCAGCGGATGCTCTCGAGGGTGAACCGGCGCACCTCCTCGGCCGGTCGCGGCCCGTACGGCGCGCGCGCGTTGTCGCCGAGGTAGATCGTCGACTCCGCCGGCAGCCGACGCTGGAGCTCGCTGAGCACCGTCAACCCGCCGACGCCGGAGTCGAAGACCCCGATCGACCTGGAATCGTGCCGTCTGTGCGTCGCGTTGAACGCGATCGCCGGCCCCCTCAGCGGCGCGCCATGGCGGGGCTCCGCTGCTGGAGCCTCGCGCTGAGCGCGTCGGCCATGCGGCGAACGTCCCCGGAGATCGGCGCATCGGGGCTGGAGGTCACGAACGGCAGTCCCTCGTTGTTCGCGGAGCCGACGATGGGATAGTCCGAGGCGATGCTGAACTCGATCGGCCGCCCGAGGGCCTGCTCGACCTCGACGGTCGTGATCGTCCGGGCCGGATCGTTGCGGTTGAGCACCGTGGCGAGCTTCTCTGGCGGATATCCGATCGCCTCGAAGGCACTGATCGCCATGCCGAGGCTCCGGATCGCGACGCCGTCCGACGTGACGAGCAGCATGATCAAATCCGACGAATCAAGGAAGGTGAGGACGTCGTCCTGGAGCCCCGAGCGGGTGTCGATGACGACGAACTCGTAGATCTGCCGCAGGATGGAGAGCACCTTCTCGAGGTCGCGCACGGTGATCATCTCGGCCATCTCGATGCGCGGCGGCGCGAGCAGGATGTCGATCCCGGATGGATCACGCCAGGCCACTTCCTGGAGGTCGGACTCGGTGATGCGATCGGTCGGTAGGTTCAGGATCGAAGGTGCGATGGGCGGCACGCGGAGAAGGCCGCGCAGGTCGCTGAACTGGAGCGAACCGTCGACGAGGCACACGCGGTGGCGAGCGGCAAGCGCCACGGCCAGGTTGAACGCCATGGTCGTCCGTCCAACGCCGCCCTTCGGCGAGAAGAGCGACACCGTGTACGACCCGGCGCGCGCTGACTCGACGGTTCGCGTCTCGTGCGTCTTGCGCACCATGGCCGTCAGGTCGAAGCCGGAGAACGGCATGCTCAGCACGGCGTCGATGCCGCGCTCTGGATCGTCCGCGATCGGGTTCTGCGGGACGGTCAACATCACGACCGCGACCTGCGGCTCGTTCTCGCGGACGAGCTCGGCGACCTGCCTGCCGGTCATCTCCCCACGCAGCAACGAGTCGACGATGACCACGTTCGGCTTCAGCTGACTCACCGCGGCCACGGCGCGATCACCGGATTCGAGAACGTCGACGATCTTGATCAGCGATTGACCGGCGAGCAGCGCACGGATGTGCGCGGCCACCTGCGGGACGTCCTCGACCACGAGGAGTCTGATCTGATCCGCTGCCAACGGCTCTCCCTTATCGGATCCGATGTCGGCCGGGACGCTCGGTGACCGCGATCAGCCGCTCGCTTCGCGGACCCGGGTCGTCCAACTCGTGCGACCCGTACGTCATTGAGACGATGAGTCCTGCGCGAGCGACCAGGCGCTCGAGCAGCGCCCGATCTGGATACCAGAGCCGAAAGGCGGCCGGAAGCCGCGCTATCGTACCATCGGCCATCCGGCGCTCGGTGGTCGTGGACAGCATGACCGTGAGGCCGCGGTCGGACGCGAGTCGCCGCAGCGCGCTCCAACGTCGAACGCTGCCGCCGTTGAGATCGCGGTCCCAATCCAATCCGCGACGGAGATCGCGCTGCGGCAGTGCGCCCGGGCCGGCGAGATCAACGATCAGCTTCCCCGCCTCGGTGAGGTGCGCCGCCGCCGACCGCAGCATTCGCTCGGTGGCCGCCTCTCCGAGATGCGGTACGACGTCGACGGCCACGATGAGGCTGAATCGCTCCGCGCGCCGAATGGACGTGACGTCGCCGAGCGCGGTCTCGAGTCGCCGCGCGGCCCGCCCTTCGCGGAGGACGATGTCGGAGTCGATCCTTCGCTGAGCTCGGCGAAGGAGGGCCGGCGAACCGTCGACCCCCACCACGCGCCGGCGCGAGCACTCGGCGAGCGCGCGGAACAGCCGTCCGGAGCCGCATCCGAGATCGAGGATCGCCCCGCGCGCGCGGCGCGCGAACTCGCGGTAGAAGACGTGGTCTTCGCGCCGCTCGTCGTGCTCGAGGTCATACAGCTCCGCGAGCGCGTCCGGGTCGCCGCCCTGCGCGGCGAAGATGTCGATCAGTCGCGCGCCTCGCGTTCCGCCTTCGCGGCCCGAAGCTCAGACCACGCCGACTCCACCAGGCGCGGGTCGCGAATCAGGTCGACCGCCGTCGCCGCCAGGACCCGCGCCGCGACCATCAGCGTCTCGTCGCCACGCGGTCCCGCGGCGTATGCGCTGAAGTCGCGCGAGTGGCCCGGCGTTCCCTCCGGGGCGATGGCGAGAACGGGGTGGATCGTCGGGACCTCGTGGCTGACGTTGCCCATGTCCGTGCTGCCCATGTTCGGATCGATCGGGCCGTCCTCCCAGCCCGCCTCCGCGAGGTGGGTCCGAAACAGTGTCAGGAGCGTCGGGTTGTTCAGCATCGTGCGGCAACGGTTTCGAGACGATTCGACGTAACTGACAGTGCAGCCCGTGGCCGCCGCCGCGGCGTCGGCCATGGCGTGGAAACGCGCGATCATCGCGTCGAGGTCCTCGTCCACCGGCGTTCGGATGTAGAAACGCCCCGCCGTCTCGTCGGGAACGATGTTGGGAGCGGCGCCACCATGGGTGATGATCCCGTGGACCCGCTCTCCCGGCTTCAGGTGCTGTCGCCATTGGCTGACGCTGTTGTAGAGCGTCACGAGCGCGTCGAGCGCGTTGCGGCCGAGCCACGGATCGGCGCTGGCGTGAGCCGTCACGCCGTGAAACTCGACGCCGATCTCGATCACCGCGAGGCAGCGGATCTCGGCGCTGGTCCGATCGCCCGGGTGCATCTGCAGCGCGACGTCGACGTCACGGAACACGCCTGCCTCGATCAGCGCAACCTTGCCGTTGCCGGCTTCCTCGGCGGGCGCGCCTACGAAACGCAGCTCCCCCGCGAAGTCCCGGCCGAGCGTCGTGGCCGCCGCGATCGCGGCCGCCGCACTGCTGCTGCACATGAGGTTGTGTCCGCAGCCGTGCCCAATCTCGGGAAGGGCGTCGTATTCGCCCAGGAACGCGATCACGGGCCCCGCTCGCTCTCCATGCCAGCGCGCCTCGAGCGCGGTGTCGAGTCCGCCGACGGGGCGTGTCACCTCGAACCCACGGCGCTCGAGCAGCTCGGCCGTCCAGGCGGCGGCTCGATGCTCCTGGAAGGCGATCTCGGGCGTGTCGTGAACTCGATGCGACAGGTCGAGCACATCGGTCCGGACGTCGGCGAGCGCCTGTTCGAGGATCACGTTGTCGCACCCCGACGGACGTCGATGCGCGTCATGTACACCTCCGCTGCGATCGGCACGAGGACGATGGCGAGTGCAAGCGGTGGGCTGAGAGCGCCGCCGAGCCGGAGGCCGGCTAGGACGGCGACGATCGCCGCCGCCAGCGCGCCGCGTCGCGCGGCCCTCGCCCACGATCCACGATAGACGATGCGACGCCTGGCGGCGTACTCGGCGAGAAACGCGAACGGCGTGATGACCAGCCCAATGGCGGCGCACGCGAGCGCCACGACGGCCATCCGGTTCACCCCCGCCCCGGCGCACACGTCGTCGCCGCTCGGTCCCGGGCAGGAGCGCGCCGCGAACACGACCAACAGGACCGCGGTCAGCAGCCCGGCGGTCAGGAGCGCTCCGACATCGGCGCGATGATGCGGAGTCACGGCGCGCGGTCAGCGAGCGGCATCTGGACAGA
>JBHENJ010000003.1:0-19738 GCA_046262115.1 Candidatus Limnocylindria bacterium
CGAAGGCGCGGAATGTAGGCCGCGCGATGATGCTGCCACTCATCCGTCGGATGGACCTTGAAGTTGACCCACGCCGTGACGGCCGATGGATCCTTGACACGGGCGGCCTGCGTCATGAGGTGGTCAAGCGCCGAGCGGAACCGATACACCGCTTCACCGGCGATCAGGCCGAAACGCAGTGGGGGTTCCTCGAGAACGTGGAAGACGCCGACGTACCACCCGGGCTCCGGATCGACTTCATGCGAGATTTCGTAAGGATGCGTGTCGAGGAAGGCGCGAACTCCGACTCGAGTTCATCAAGGTGGTCGAATCCCCGTTCGATCTTCGCCTCGACTCCCGCGAGTAGACCGGGCATGCGCGAAGAGTCTACGGGCCGCCGCTACGATCCCCGGCACGCCGCCTCCGTCCGGTCTCAGCCGCGCCTGGATCGCCGCCGAGGCCGCTCTCCCGCTCGGATGGGCGCTCCTCGGGGTCGTGAAGGTCCGCGCCTGGCCGATCCGCAAGTGAACTCCGCGGACTGGTGCGCCTGGGCACGTCCGACGGCCCCCGGTGCGGAGGTGTCAGCGGTGTTCGGCGTGGGTCCGACGCCCGAGGGGGCGCTCAATCACCGCGCGCAGCCTGATATCGACCGAGAACGCCGAGCAGGTGAGCCGCAGCCGGACCATGGCGGATGTATAGCCGCTCGACCTTGCCGGTGACCTTGCAGGCGAATTGGGCTGCGGCTCCTGCAGCGAGGCTGCTCCGAAAGGACGGTGCCGCTTCAGACGCGGGTGTATAACGGCGAAGGTCGTGGAGCGCGAAGCTTCCCCATCCCCCTCCCGAGACAGATTGGAGACCGAGTCATGGCAACCTTCAACGTCAGCACCACGATCAAGCGACCTGTAGAAGACGTCTTCGCAGTGCTCAGCAACGCCGAGAACAACCCGAAGTGGTCATCGGTCGCGCTGGAGTCCGAGCAGACCTCGGCGGGGCCCATCGGCGTCGGCACAACGGCGCGCTTCGTCGGCAAGTTCCTCGGGCGTCGCATCGAAAGCGAATCGGAGGTCACCGAGTTCGAGCCGAACCGGAAATATGGCTGGCAGAGCAAGTCGGGACCGTTTCCCATCAAGGCTTCAACCACCTTTGAGCAGATCGAAGGCGGCACTCGAGTTAGCACGACCGCCGAGGCGGAGCCGGGCGGCTTCTTCAAGCTGGCAGAGCCGCTGATCATGAGCATGGGCAAGCGGCAATTCCAGAGCGATCTCGACAACCTCAAGGATCTGCTGGAAGCCAACGCGCTGTAAGCGGGTAAGCGGAAGATCGATCCCACGCCGAGGATGCTGGCAGAGGGGGTCGACACGTTCGTGCGGATGCGCAAGCTGCGGATCGCGACGTGGACCGAGGAGGCTGACGCCATGGATACCGTCGCCGCCCTCATGCGGTCCGGCGGCTGGGACGACACGGGCCAGCTCGTGGATGCGGTCAACCGCGGAGAGGTTCGATTCAGCGAAGAGCAGATCGAGGCGCTCCTTCGGTGGTAAGCGACTTCGCGTAACGCTAAGCCCGTGGCCGCGAATCCTTAGTCGGAGGGCTGCGACATGGAACACGAAGTGGAGCCGCTCCCCTCGTTCATGCAGATGGAAGCGAGAGGTAGCACGGACCCGACGGTTCGCAACATCGCGCGTGACGAGCGGAGGGGACTGAAGCTACAGGCGCTCGGCGACCAGGTGTTCGCAGCCCTTCTAGATCGGTACCGCGGAGACCCCGAGACCGCCGCTGGCGGACGAGCGGCCCCGCATACTCACGATCGAGCCGACCGAGGCGGACGTAATCCGCGGCATCTTCGACCGGCGGCTGGCTCCGGAAAACGCGTCTCGCACGGTGCCATCGCGGCGGAGCTGGACACGCGGGGCGTCACGCGTCGTGGCCGCGCGTGGAGCAAGCAAAGCGTGCGCGACATCATCCGTCGCGGCCCGTTCTACGCCGGATCGGCGGTCTACCGCCGCGACGTGGACGTTCGGCGAGGACTACACGACCCGATCATCTCGCTCGAACAGCTCCAGCTCGCGCAGCGCACCGCGCGCCGCCAGCCCTTTGCGACGGGTCGGTCCGTGGCGCCACATCGCGTGTGGCCACTCCAGCTGATCGCGTATTGCGCTGCCTGCGGTCGCCGGATGTGGTCCGAGACGAGCATTCGCGGTGGGCGTGAGTACCGCTACTACCGCTGCTCGGGGCGGCTCGACAGAGCATGCAGCGCTCCCAGCGCGCCAGCCGATCCGGTCGAGACGCACGTCATCGAGCACATCGCGTCGCACGCCTCGCCGCCTGAGCTCATGGCGGCCATGCGCGCGGAGCTGGCGCGCATGCGTCACTTGCCCGGAGAGGAACTCCGCGGCCAGAGGGCGCGTCTCGAAGCGCGGCGGGCACGTCTCAATGAGCAGTACGAGCGGGGCACCATCGACGCGGCGACGTTCCGGGCGAAGTGGTCGGAGCTTGAGGGTCAGCTCGCCGAGCTACCGCCCGCCGCGGACTCGAATGTGATCGCCTTCGATCGCGCGGCTGCACGGCTACTCCCCGATGGGACGCATCCTCCGCGAGACGACGCGCGTCCACCAGGCCGCGCTGATCGGTCACATCGTGCAGCGTGTGGCCATCGACGCCGGCCGAGTGTCTCAATCGAGGTCCGGCCGGAGGCTCGACCGTTCTTCGCGAGCCTCGAAGATAAGCGCCCCCGGAGGGAATCGAACCCCCGACGCAGGCCTTAGGACGGCCTCGCTCTATCCGCTGAGCTACGGGGGCAGGCGCTGATCAATCCTACCCCACGCGCTCGGAGCTGAAGATCCCGGCGCCCGGCAGGAAGCGCAGCGGCAGCAGACTGAAGACGACCTGCCCCAGTCCCGCGAGGAGGTATTCCCCGCTAAGCCGCCGTAGGATGGCTCGATGGCGGCCCGCTTGACCCTCTACGTGCGCGATGGCTGCAACCTCTGCGACGAAGCCGCCGTCGTGCTGGACGCGATGATCGGCGCGGACGCATACGACAAGGCCGATATCTCCCGAAGCGACGATCTGCTGTTCGGCTACGCGCACCGCATTCCGGTGCTCGCCGTCGATGGGGTCGATCGCCTCGACGCCCCGATCACCGCACCCGACATCCGCGCACTCCTCGACTCCGTCGAAGGTGTCCGCGGGGCGTGACGGCGAGGCGTGGCGTGTCGCATCGGTCGCGGCGCAGTTCCCTTATCTGGATCGCCGTCATCGTCCTGACGGGAGCGGTGCTCATTGGACTCATGCTCGTTCCATTGGTCCGCCGACCATCGGTCCCGACGGGGGGAGCGCTGGTGGGATCGCAGGCGCCGGCGCTCGACGCGCGGGACCTCGACGGTCGCGAATGGCCGATCACCGAAACGGGCCGAGAGATCACCTGGGTGAACTTCTGGGCGACGTGGTGCCCGCCGTGCCGGACCGAGATGCCCGCGATGCAGGTGCTCGCCGACCGATACGGCGCACGGCTCCTGATTCTGGGCGTCAACTGGGCCGATGAGCGCTCATCGGTCGAGGACTTCGTGGACCGGTATGCGATCCGGTACCCGATCCTGCTCGACCCGACGCTCGACAACTACTACCGATGGAGCCCGCAGTACGGGCTGCCGCGGCACTACTTCGTCGATGCCCGCGGCGTGGTCGTGCGCGACGTCCCCGGTGAGTTGCCGCCCCGCGAGATGGTCGCGGTGGTGACGGCACTTGTCGGTCAGCCGCCCGGCTCCGGCTCGCCGATGGCTCCCGTGGAATGCACGCCGCTGACGATGGCCGACCCGTTCTGCATGGAGCGGTAGCGGGCCGCATCGGTCTGTTTCGTCGGGACGGAGCACGGAGTATTCTTTCCGCGCCGGCCGCCCTGTCACCTCGAGACGCCAGCCGTCTCTCCCTGCCCACGAGGCTCCATGCCTGATCAGCACGCGTCCCCGCTCGCCATCGAAGCCCGCGCCCTGCGCCGGGTCTACAAGGCGCGCCCGCAGCCGATCACCGCGCTTGACGGCGTCGACCTTGAGATCCAGCCGGGCGAGTTCTTCGGGCTGCTTGGACCCAACGGCGCCGGCAAGACGACCCTGATCAAGATCCTCACCACGCTGCTGCTCCCGAGCTCCGGGACTGCGCGGGTCGCCGGCTTCGACGTGGTGCGCGACACAACGAAGATCCGCCGCGTGATCAACATGGTCGCTGGCGGCGAGCAGTCGGGTTACGGGCTGCTGAACGTCCGCGAGCAGCTATGGATGTTCAGCCAGTTCTACGGGCTGCCGGCCGGCGACGGATGGCGACGGGTGGACGAGCTGATCGACCTCATCGGCCTGAGCGACCAGCGCAACCAGAAGGTCTCGACGCTCTCCACGGGCCAGCGGCAGAAGATGAACATCTGCCGCGGCCTGCTCAACGACCCGTGGGTACTGTTCCTCGACGAGCCGACGCTGGGCCTGGACGTCGCTGCCGCGCGCGACGTGCGCGACCACGCCGTCGCGTGGCGCGCGGCCGTACCTGGGCGGACGGTCCTGCTCACGACGCACTACATGGTCGAGGCCGATCAGCTCTGCGAGCGCGTCGCGATCGTCGATCGCGGCCGCATCCTGGCGCTCGGCACACCCGCGGAGCTGAAGCGGCGCGTGCAGCGCGAGTCGATCTTCCGCGTCGAGGTCGACCGGCTGCCTGACGGCATCGGCCAGTTGAGCTCGCTGCCGGGCGTCCTGTCCGCGGTCCCGGCCGGCGACGGAGACTCGCCACTCACAGACCCGGGCGGCGCCTCGAGCGTCGCCGTCAAGCTTGCGCTCGAGAGAGACGCCGCGCTGACGGGCGTCGTGGCCAGCCTCGCGGAGCGCGGCTCGCACCTGCTGGGGCTCGAGAAGTCCGAGCCGAGCCTCGAGGACGTCTTCGTCGAGCTGGTCGGGCGCGGCCTGACGGACACGGGCGACGGCAGCTCGGCGGCGCCGTGAGCGCGTACGTCTACCGCGGGAGCGCGAGCGTCGCCGAGTCCGCCAACTGGAGCCGGCGCCGCAACGCGCTGGTGAACCTGCGCACGGTCATGGGCCGCGCCTATCCGCGCGTCATCGGCGCCATGCGCGAGCCCTCGTGGGTCTTCTTCGAGGTGCTCCTGCCGATGCTCGCGACGTCGGCCTTCGTCTTTGTCTATCGCGCGCTCGCCGCGCCTGAGGAGTACATCGGCTTCGTCGTCATCGGTGGCGCGCTGGCCGCGTTCTGGCTCAACGTCGTGTGGCTGATGGCGGCGCAGCTCTACTGGGAGAAGGACCAGGGCAACCTGGAGCTCTACTTCTCCGCGCCGATCAACATGATGAGCATCCTGGTCGGCATGGCCATCGGCGGCATGTTCATGACGCTGACGCGCGCCGCGGTGATCCTCATCGGCGGCACGCTGATCTTCGGCGTCAGCTACCACGTCACCGATCCGCTGCTGCTCGTCGCCGTGTTCGTGCTGACGGTCGTCGCCTTGTACGGGCTGGGAATGCTGCTGGCCAGCCTGTTCCTGATGTGGGGCCGCGAGGCCTACCACCTCACCCAGCTCCTCCAGGAACCGATCTACTTCCTGGGAGGACTGAACGTTCCCGTCCGCGCCCTGGGACCGATCGCGGGCGTGGTGATCGCCACGCTGCCACTCGCGGTGGGGCTCGATGCGATGCGCCAGCTCGCCTTCGTGGGCGGCGAGACGGCGGGCATGCTCCCGCCGTGGGTAGAGACGCTGATCCTGCTCGGCATGGCCGTGGTCCTGATCACCGTGGCGCACCGTGCACTGAAGTTCCTCGAGCGCCTTGCGCGCCGCGAGGGCCGCCTCACCGTCCGATGGCAGTGACCGCCGCTCCCGTCCCGGCGCCGGCTGGGGGTCGCGACGCCGCGCCCCTGTCCGCCGTTGACGTGCGGGCCGGCTTCGTCACCGGGCTCCGGCTCGGCTGGGCGGTGGAATCGAACTGGACCGATCCGTTCCTGTTCGCGATCTACTCCATCGCCAAGCCGCTCGCCGCGGCGCTCATCCTGGTCGTCATGTTCGCCGTCATCAGTGGCGGCCGGCGACCGGAGTTCCTGGCGTTCATCGTCGTGGGCAGCGCCCTGTGGAACATGGTGTACGGCTCGCTCTCGGGTTTCGTCCAGGCCATGCTCGAGGACCGCGAGCGCTACCGGATGCTCAAGTACACGTACCTGACCCCGGCGCCGTTCATGTCGGTCCTCGTCGGCCGCAGCGCCGCACGCTTCGCGGCCTCCGGCGTCGGGACGCTGATCACGCTCGGCATCGGGATCGTGTTCCTCGGCGTGGAGGTCGACCCGCTCGCTGTGCGATGGCCGATGCTCGCCTTCAGCATGGTCGTCGGCGTCGTCGCGATCCTGGCCCTGGGCGTGGCGCTCGCCGGCATCGTCCTCCAGATGCGCCAGGAGTCGTGGTCGTATCCCGAGGCCGTGGCTGGCACGCTCTACCTTCTCTCCGGCGCCGTCTTCCCGATCGACGTCCTGCCCGCCTTCGTCCAGCCGATCTCGCTGTCGCTCCCGATCACCTGGTGGCTCGAGGCCGTCCGCCGCGCCCTCCTGGGCCACGGCGCGCCCGGGCAGCTGGCCACGATCGCCGATGCGAGCGTCCTGTGGTTGCTGCTCGCGACCGGCGTCATCTACACCGTGGGGTCGTGGCTCGTGTTCCGCCGCATGGAGCACCGCGCGCGCGACCGGGGGCTGATCGACCAGACCTCCGGCTCGTAGCGGAGCGCGTTACGCACGGCTTACCGGGCGGTTCTGACGAGCTGGCCGATCGGCGAGGCGAACGACGAAGCGGAGCGCCTGCCAGGTTTCGTCGATCGAACACGACTTGTTGTCGATCAACCCTGTCGCGAGACCCGTCGATTGGACCGCGGCGAACGACAGGTCCGTCGGCACGCGCGCGCTCTTCTTCGGCCACGCGACCCAGACGGCGCCGTCCGCCGAGAGTGCCTCGGCGAGCCGCCCGAACGCCGGGTCGAGCTGCGCTCGCTCCGACGCGAAAAGGATCACCACGTCCGCGCCGGCGGCATCGGTCTGGACCGATGCGTCCGGAGGAATAGGCTCCAGGAGCGCTTTGAACCCGTCGGGTGCGCCGATCAGCGCCACCTGCGACCCCGCCCGGATGCCGAGCTTCCGCGACAGCGGCGTCGCGGAGTAGTCGCGCTCCGGCATGCCGTTACTCGACGGTGAGCGTCCCGTTCATGTCGGGATGGAGGTCGCACTGGAAGTAGTACTCGCCCGCCTCCAGCGCGCCGACCTCGTAGCGCGTCGTGCGGCCACCGTCGATGACGTCGCCCTGGAAGAGCGTTTCAGACTTCGACGAGTCACTGTAGATCGCCACGTTGTGCGGCAGCGAGTCGTTGTTGTTGAATTGGATGGCGAACGGCTCGTCGGCCGGGACGGTGAAGCCGTCCAGATCGAAGGCCAGGTCGATCGCACTGATCGTCCGAACCTCGGACGCGGTCGCGGCGGGTCCGCTCGCGCCATCCTGAGTTCCGCCGCCGCCCGAGCACGCGGCAACGGCGATGACAACGCCGATGAAGGCGAGCGGCAGGGTGAATCGGCGCACGGCAAGGCTCCAGAGCGAGACTGAGGGACCGACCGATGATACCGGCTTGCCACGGCGCTCGCCCCGGTGGCCTCAGCCGGCCGAGATTCGCTCGCGGTACCCGCGCTCGGACTCCTCGATCTGGATCGGTAGATTGCCGGGATCGTGGGTGAAATAGCACCACCAGGCCTCGGTCGCGGCACGCGCCAGGAGCTCGCGTCGCGCCTCGACCGCGGCGACGGGGTAGTCGTCGTAGGAGCTCGTCCAGCGCACCGGCAGCTGCCAGCGGGTCGGGATCAGGTCGCCCCAGAAGATCGCCCGGGTCTCGCCGTCGTCCGAGCGGTTCGGCGGCGGCCGGGTCCCGATCAGGACGGCCTGCGAACCGCGGGTGTGCCCTCCGGTGGGCAGGACCGATACGCCGGCGACGAGCTCGACCTCGCCGTTCACCTCGGCGATGCGTCCGGCATCGCGCAGGAGGTCGACCTGTTCGACCTCCATGATCCCCTGGACGCGGAGAAGCTCGCTGTGGGCCTCGTCCGACTCGTCGCGCTGCACGACGTAGCGGGCGTTGCGGAACGAGGGCGCGCCGTCCTGGTCGACCATCCCGCCGGCGTGGTCGTAGTGGAGGTGGCTGACGACCACGAAGTCGATGCTCGCCGGATCCTCGCCCAGCGCGCTCAGCGCGGCGGCGGCGTCGCCGCCCGCGACACCCTTGATGTCGCGGTCCTTGTCCGTCATGCGTACCCCCGCGCCGGTCTCCACGAGGATGCGTTTGCCCTCGGCTTCGACGAACAGGCAGTTGAGGCGACAGCGCACGCGACCGCGCTCGTCGGTGTCGGTGAAGCGTGACCACAGCGGACGCGGGACGACACCGAAGAAGCCGCCCGCATCGGGGCGGAACCAGCCGGCCCGCAGCAGCCGGACGCGGACTCCTCCCGCATACTCGCGCGCTGCCTCGGCCGGCGTCAGCTCGTAGCCGGGATCGGCCTCCATCGGTCCTAGCGCTTCGGAAGCAGGCGTCCGCGCTCGAAGTCGCGGTGGTAGAGGCTCGCCGTCGGGTCGCGCTGGCCGCGGTACTTCGAGCCGAGCTCGCCAGTCCCGTAGGGGCGGTCGACCGGGGACGACATCCGCTGGAAGCTGATCTGGCCGATCTTCATGCCCCAGTACAGCGCGATCGGCAGGTTCGCGACGTTCGACAGCTCCAGCGTCAGGTTGCCGTCCCAGCCCGGATCCACGTACCCAGCGGTGGAGTGGATGAGCAGTCCCAGCCGGCCCAAACTCGACTTGCCCTCTAAGCGCGCGACGATGTCCTCCGGCAGCGCCACGCGCTCGACGGTCGAGGCCAGGACGAACTCGCCCGGATGCAGGATGAACGGCCCGTCCTCGTCGATCTCCACCAGCTCGGTGAGGTCAGGCTGCTCGACCCGCACGTCGATGTACGGGTGGCGCGAGTTGGCGAAGACGCGAAACCGTCGGTCAAGGTGCAGATCGATGCTCGATGGCTGTACGGCGGAAGGCTCGTACGGGTCGATGACGATCCCTCCGGCCTCGATCTGGGCGCGGATATCCCTATCGGAGAGGACCACGCGCTTCGGAGGCTCCCTAGCGCTCCATCAGCCGATCGACCTCTCGTTTGAGGGTCGAGATGTCCTCGTAGCTGTGATAGACCGATGCGAACCGGATGTAGGCCAGCTGGTCCATGTCGCGCAGCTTCTCGGTGGCCAGCTTGCCGATGTCACGGCTCGTGACCTCGTTCCCGCTGCGGGCCCGAAGCTCGGCCTCGATCTCGTCGACCGCCTGCTCGACCTGGGCGATGGTGACCGGCCGCTTCTCGAGGGCGCGCATCAGCCCGCTCTGGACCTTGGCGCGGTCGAACTCCTCGTGCGTTCCGTCGCGCTTGACCACGGTGAGGCGGGCGCCCTCGGCACGCTCATAAGTCGTGAACCGATTCGAGCAATTGGGACACTCGCGGCGGCGCCGGATAGTGCTGCCGCTCTCCAGGTCGCGGGAGTCGATGACGCGCGTATCGGGCTCAGCGCACCTCGGACAGCGCATCGTGCCTCCCCTCGCACCACAAGCTGTGGGACCGGCGACGACTATACCACCAGATGTGCTGGCCCGGCGCCCTAGCGTTCGCGAGCGATGGAGATCGTCGCCAGCGAGCCGCCCTCGACCGCGCGTCGGACTTCGTCATCGGTCCAGCGCTGGCCGGAAGGCGTGGCGATCCTCGCATCGCACACGCCGCAGAGGTAGGCCGCCGTCCCGTCCGACAGTTCGATCCGGCGACGAGCGGAGAAGAACACGCTGCCCACGGCGGTCTCCTCGCCGCAGCGCCGGCACGGCTCCTTGACCTCGCCAGTCACTGTCTTGCGCGCGGCTCAGCGGCTGAGCGTCGTGTTGGCGGCGAGCGACCCGCCCTGCACCGCGCGGCGCACCTCGTCATCGCTCCACCGCTGGCCACGCGGCTTGGCGATTTCAGGTGTCACATGTCCCGCAGAGGTAGGCCTCCGCTCGGTCCGATAGCTCGACGCGCCGCCGACCCGAGAATAGCGCGCTGCCCGCCGCCGTCTCCTCGCCACAGCGCCGGCACGGCTCCTTGACTCCGCCCGTCAGCGCCTCGTCCACCACCAGAGCCTCCTTTCGAGAGCTAGCCGCCTTTGCGTCGGCGGATCTCCTCCGTCAGTTTGGGCACGATCTGGAACAGGTCGCCGACCACGAACAGGTCGGCGAACTCGGCGATCGGCGCATCCGGGTCGCGGTTGATGGCCACCACGTGTTCCGCCGCCTGCATCCCGACGCGATGCTGGATCGCGCCGGAGATGCCGACCGCCAGATATAGGCTGGGTTTGACGGTCTTGCCGGTCTGACCGATCTGGAGCTGGAACGGGATCCACCCGGCGTCCGCGGCGGCTCGCGTCGCCCCGACGGCACCGTTCAGCAGCCCCGCCAGCTCTCGCAACATCTCGAACCCCTCGGCGCCGCCGAGACCACGACCACCCGCGATGATCGTGGTCGCCTCCTCGAGCGCCGCCATGGCCGCCTGCTCCTGGTTGGACTCCACGACCCGCGCGGCGGTCAGGGCGGAGTCCTCTGCGGACGGCGCCTCGGTGACGTCCGCGTTGTCTTCGCCGCGCTCCTCCGGCGTGAATGTGTTCGTCGCCACCACGACGATCGCGGGGCCGTCACCGGTCGGCACCGATCGCGTCATGACCGTCCCGCCGAGTGTGGCCTGCTCGACCTGGACGTTGCCATCGGTGATCTCCACCGAGCGCACGGGACCGAGTGCAGGGACGCCGAGCAGGCCCATCACCGCTGCCGCAAGGTCGCGTCCGTTCGGCGTGGCGGGCGCGAGCAGCGCCACTCCTCCGCCGTCGGCGCCGATCGCAGCCGCAGCACGTGGCGCGACGGTGGCAGCGAGAGGTGCAGGCGCGTCACCCAGCGTGATCGCGCGGCGCGCACCGTGCCGCCCCAGCAACGCCGCGCCGTCGGTCGCTCCCTCGCCGTATGCCAGCGCGACGGCGGCGCCTCCGGACTGGCCCACGAGAGACGCCGCGCCCGTTGCTAGCTCGAGCGCCGATCGTGCCGGCCGCCCGTCGACGAACTCCGCGAGGAACCAGACGTCGCTGGCGGACATCGCTCAGATAAGCCGACGGGCGCCGAGCCAATCGGCGAGCTTCGCGGCGGCATCGTCCGCCCCGACACCTTCGATGCGCTCGGCCGGCGGCTTCGCCTCCGGAGGTCGCGCATCGATGACGCGGGTCAGCGCTCCGCCGCGCAGGTCGTCGCCGGACAGCCCGATGTCCGCCAGGCTCCATGACTCGAGCGGCTTCCGTTTGGCGCCCATCATTCCCTTGAGACTGGCGTAGCGCGGCTCCCCGACCTGGTCGGTGACGCTTGCGACCGCCGGCATCGGCGCCTCCAGGACGTCGTACCCGGTCGGGCTGAGCCGGCGAATGCGGACCGCGCCGTCCGCCACGCTCAGCTCGCTGGCGTACGAGAGCAGTGGGAGTTTGCGCATCGCCGCGATCGCGCCCGGGACCAGCGACCCACGGGCGTCGTCCGACGCCATGCCGGTGAGCGTAAGGTCGGGTGCCAGCTTGTCGAGAGCCGCGGAGAGAACGCGAGCGGTGACCCACTCGTCCGCGCCCGGGAGGGCGGGATCGGTGACGAGCACGGCGTCATCGCCACCCATCGCGAGCGCGCGTCGGAGCGCGTCCGCCGCTTCTTCGGGACCCATCGACAGATAGCTCACGGTTTCGGCGGCGCCGGACTCCTGGAGCTGAAGCGCGACCTCGATCGCGTACTCGTCCAGCGGGTTCACGACGCGCTCGGTGGCGTCACGGTCAAGACGGAAGTCCGGCCGATACCTCCGCTCGCCCGTCGTGACCGGCACCTGCTTGACGCACACCACGACCTTCATGACCGCGTCCCCGCCGGCTCTCGCGCCTTTCGGCGCACCCCCACTCCGGCGCGCTCCAAAATCTGCCGCGCCACGATCACCCGGTGGACCTGCTGGGTGCCCTCGTAGAGCTGCGTGATCTTGGCGTCGCGCATCATCCGCTCGACGGGATACTCGGCGATGTAGCCGTATCCACCGAAGACCTGGACCGCGTCCGTCGTCACCCGCATGGCGGTGTCGCCCGCGACGAGCTTGGCCGAGCTCGACCAGTACGCCAGGTCATCGGCGTCCGCGTCCGCCTGCGCGGCGGCCGCATAGGTGAGCTGCCGCGCGGCCTCGGTCTGAGACGCCATGTCCGCGAGCATGAACTGGATCCCCTGGAGGTCCGCGATGCGCTCGCCGAACTGCTGGCGCTGACCGGCGTACTGCACCGCGGCGTCGGTCGCGCCCTGTGCGATGCCGACCGCCTGCGCGGCGATGGAAAGGCGGCTGTGGTCGAGCGTCTCCATCGCGATCCGGAAGCCCTCCCCCTCGTCGCCGAGGCGGTTCGCGGCCGGGACGCGGACGTCGTCGAAGTTGAGCTCGGCGGTGGGCGAGCCGCGGATGCCCATCTTGTGCTCGAGGCGAGGTGCCGAGAAGCCGGGCGTATCGGTCTCGATGATGAACGCGCTCATCCCCCGGCGGCCGCCCGCGGACGGATCGGTCAGTGCGAACACCGTGACGAGGCTGGCGATGCTGCCGTGCGTGATGAAGCGCTTGCTCCCGTTCAGGACGTACTCGTCGCCGTCGCGAACGGCCCGCATCCGGTTCGACGCGACGTCCGACCCGGCCGCGGCCTCGGTCAGCGCGAAGGCCGCGAGCCACTCCCCAGAGGCGAGCCGCGGGAAGTAGTGCTCCTTTTGTTCGTCGGTACCGGCGAGGATGATCGGGAGCGACCCGAGCTTCTGCACGATCGGGATCAGGCTGGTCGTGGCATCCGCGCGGGCGATCTCCTCGACCACGATGGCCTGACCGATGCCGTCGAGCGCGGTACCCCCGTAGCGCTCCTCGAACGCGATGCCGATCAGGTCCTGCTTGGCCAGGAGCTCCTTGAGGTCCCAGGGAAATTCGGCGCGCTCGTCGATCTGCGCGGCGCGGGGCGCGATCCGCTCGTCGGCCAGCTCGCGAACGATCGCGCGCATGTCCTCGTGGTCATCGGTGAGTCGATAGGTCATCGGGGGCTCATGCCTCGCGCGGGCCCTGCACCTCGACCTGGTCGCCCGCGATCCGCGCCTCGTACACCGGCTGCCGGGTGTGCGCCGGGCCGTGGATCACCGCGCCGTCACGGAGGCGGAACGTCGAGTAGTGCCACGGGCACACGATGGCGTCGCCCTCGAGCTTGCCCTTGGAGAGCGGCCCGCCTACATGGGAGCAGCTCTCCTTCAGCGCATAGACCACATCGCCGTGGCGTACCAGTACGAGGCTGACCGTCCCTAGCGCCGCCTTGGTCGGCGTGTCCTCGGGGAGCTGCGCCGCAGGCAGAACGGCGGTGAAGTCCTTCGCGCGGCCGCCGCGGGTGTGCGCGTTGCGGTTGATCATGTAGCCGAGCTTGTAGACGACGTGCCCGCCGATGAAGGCGCCGACGCTGATCACCAGGTAGCCCACGATCGCCACCGACCGCGCGACGCCGCTGTCGGCGGCACCAAGCCGCATGAAGAACGAGATCGCGAACAGCGTGGTGGCCACCATCTGGATGAGGCCGTGGAGCGTGACGAGTGGCCGGTCGTCCTGAAGCGTGTCCTTGTGGTCGGTCAGCCCAGCGAAGATGGCGCCGATGGCTCCCAGCAGCCCGACCCCAAGCACGATCGTCGATGCGGTCGCGAGTCCTCGGACGTTGAGGAACAGGGCGAGCAGATCGAGCACGACCAGCGCGCTGAAGGCGCCCATGGGGACGTCCACGAGCACCGAGTGCAGGGTGTGGCCGAGCCACGTGCCGTTGAGGAAGTCCTGGAGGAAGCGGCCAAATCCGCCGAGCGCGCCGTAGAAGCCGTTGACGACCTTCGCGGTCCCGTCGCCCAGGCCGCGCATCCCGGCCGCGCGGGCGAAGTTCTCGAGTCTCGCCATGCGCCGCAGCATAACGCGGGCGGGGGAGATATCGCCCCACCGCAGTGATGTGGTCGTGTACTACAACATCACCACGGGGGCAGGCGCAGCCCCTATGCGTCAGAGGCTCGCGCGACCTCGGCAGCGGGCTCTCCGGGTTGATGCTGCTCGGGCGCGTGCGCCGCCACGGGAAGCGTCGGTCGCGTCCAGGCGCCAGTCGCGTCGGCGAGCATCTCGGCCACGTCGCGGACCGGCACGTCGGTGCGCTGCAGATCGGTCGTCCCGTCGCGGAGCATGATCAGGCAGAACGGGCAGGCGGTCGCGATCGCGTCGGGCTCCAGCGCCAGCGCCTGCTTGGCGCGCCGGTGGTTGATGCGCTCCCCCTCGCGCTCCTCCATCCACATCCGCGCGCCACCGGCGCCACAGCACATGCCACGCTCGTGGTGCAGCGACATCTCGACGACGTGCTGGCCGGGAACCGCCTCGACGACGTCGCGGGGCTCGTCGTATACGCCGTTGTAGCGGCCGAGATAACAGGCGTCGTGGAAAGCGATCGCGCTGTCCCCGACCCCGTAGGTCGGGACTAGGCGCCCCTCCTCGACGAGTTGAGCGAGGAACTGCGTGTGGTGCAACACCTCGACGCCGGCGAGGCCGAACTGCGGGTATTCGTGGCGGATGGTGTTGAAGCAGTGCGGGCAGGTAGCCACGATCGTCGAGATCCCGTGCTCCTCGTGAACGGCCGACAGTGTCGCGACGTTCTCCTCCGCGAGGATCTGATACAGGTACTCGTTGCCGGCGCGCCGCGCCGGGTCGCCGCTGCAGGTCTCCTTCGGCCCGAGCACCGCGAACGGAACCTCGGCCTGGCGCAGTAGCTGGGCCACCGCGCGCACCACGCGCCGGTTGCGGTCGTCGAACGCGCCCGCACAGCCGACCCAGAACAGGATCCGCTCGCCACCTAGGGCCGATGGGTGGGCACCATCGGTCTGCGCGCCATCCAGGACCGACACGTCCAGGCCCTTGGCCCAATCCAGCCGCGCCGAACGCGGCTGACCCCAAGGATTGCCCGCGTTCTCCATGTTGCGGAACGCCGCGTTGAGCTCTTTCGGAAAGCGGCTCTCCTCGAGGACCATGTTGCGGCGGAGCTCCACGATCGAGTCGACGTGCTCGATGAGCACCGGGCAGCCCTCGACGCACCAGCCGCAGGTGGTGCACTGCCAGACCGCCTCGTACGGGATCGCGGTGTCGACGATCGGCAGCTCGAGCGCCTCCGTTGCGCGCTGCCGCGCCATCTGGAGGGCGTGATCGGCCGCTTCCGCTCCGCCGTTGGCGCCCGCCTTCGCCGCGCGCTGCGCCGAGGCCGCCGCGGCCAGGGCCGTCTCGGTCGCCACGATCTGGTCGCGCAACCCTTCCATGAAGTGCTTAGGGCTCAGCACCTTGCCGGTCATGCTGGCCGGGCAGAACTCGGTACAGCGGCCGCACTCGGTGCAGGTGAGGCCGTCGAACAGGTGCCGCCAGGACAGGTCGGGCAGCGTGCGCGCGCCGAACACCGGCTCCGTCCCGTCCGCCGGCTCGGCGTCGAGGTCGAGCTTGCGCAACTCTCCCCTTGGGTGAACGTTGCGGAACCACACGTTCGCCTCGCTCGTGAAGATGTGGAGGTGCTTGCTGTACGGCAGATATGCCAGGAAGCCGAGCACGAAGCCGATGTGGAGCCACGCGAAAATGCCGAAGCCGATGCGGCCCACGTCCTGTCCCAGCGCCTCGAGTGAAAGTGAGAGCGGACCGGCCAGCACGGCGAAGATCCGCGATCGGTCATTCGGCTCGACGGCGTACCCGAACGCGTCACCGATCAGCTCGGTCGTCACCACGCCGCCGATGAGGGCCAGGATGACCAACGCGTCGCGGCTCAGGGTGAGGCGCCGCGGCTTGACGACCAGCCGCCGATACGCCGCGTAGCCGATGCTCCCGAGCACCAGCAGCATGAAGACGTTGGCGCCGAAGATCGCCAGCCACCACAGCGGCCCGCTCGGCCCCAACGGCCAGCCGACGACGAGTTCCACCAGGCCGTTGGTGAGGTAGTTCCCAGTCGTCGCGAGAAGGACCAGGAAGCCCCAGAAGATGAGCGCGTGCATGATCCCCGGCCCGGGATCGCGCAGCAGCCGCTTCTGGGCCAGGACGTAGATCAGGATGCCCTTGACCCGCTCCCACGGCCGGTCGTTGCGGTCGAGCGGCCGCCCCATGCGCACCACGGCGAGGTGCTGACTCAGCCGCCTCCAGAACAGGTACGCGCCAACGGCAACGGGCACCACGATCAGCGGGTAGAACGGCACGCCGAGCATCAGTGATCGTGCCCCGTGAGCTGCTCGAGTGCGTGCCGCAGCACCGGACGCAGCGCCTCGAACGACTCGAGCGCGCCGCCTGTCGAGCCGGGCACGTTGACGATCAGCGTCCGCCCGCGCACGCCGACGATGCCGCGCGACAGCGACGCCATAGGCGTGCTCGACATGCCGGCGAGGCGCATCTGCTCCGCCATCCCCGGGACCTCGTATTCCACGACGCGTCGGGTCGCGGCAGGCGTGACGTCGCGCCGGCCGAGCCCCGTGCCACCGGTGGTGAGCACCAGTAGGTGGCCGCGGTCGCTCAGCTCGCGAAGCAGGTCGGCGAGCGCGGCCTCGTCGTCCGCGACGACTCGCGGCGGAACGACGCTGAACCCGGCCGCGGCAACGGCCGCGGCGAGGGCCGGCCCACTGCGATCCTCGCGCTCTCCCGCCGCCGAACGGTCCGAGACGGTGACCACGGCAGCCTCCTCAACGCCGGCAGCGGGCTCGGCCGGCTCGCCCTGCGCCGCGCTCTGCGATCGCCCGCCCGTCTTCTCGACCAGCTCGACGCGCTCGATCCGGATGTCGCGCTGGAGCGACTTCGCCATGTCGTACAGCGTGAGCGCCGCGATCGACGCCGCCGTCAGTGCCTCCATCTCGACCCCGGTGCGTGCCTCGGCGGTCGCACTGGCGCGGATCACGACGCAGCCGCTCGCTTGATCGGGCGTGAGCTCCACGTCGACGTGGTCGAGCGGCAGCGGGTGGCACAGCGGGATCAGTTCCGCGGTCCGCTTGGCGGCCGATATCCCCGCCAGCCGCGCGGTCGTAAAGGCGTCGCCCTTAGGCGAGGCGGCGATGAGCTGCTCAACCACGTCCGGCCGCATCCGGACGGTTGCCTCCGCGACCGCCCGTCGCCGCGCCACCGGCTTGTCCCCAACGTCCACCATGCGCGGCGCGCCCGACTCGTCGACGTGCGAGGGCTTCACGGGAGATGCCCCATGACGACGGCGTCGTACCACCGGCCGGGCTCCGCGCTCGGCTCGCCCTCGGGGACGACCAGCAGGGCGTTCGCATCGGCCAGCGGCCGGAGCTGACCCGAGGACTGTCCGCCGGCGGGCGCGGCCTCGTAGCCATCGGCAGCGGCATGCAGCCGGACGCGAAGGTAGGCGCGTCGTGACGGATCCTTTGCGATTGTCGCGACCGCTCGCGCGCGGACGTGGGGACGGCCGTCGCCCATCGCGCCCTCGAGGCGCCGCAGCATCGGCCTCACGAACAGCTCGAAGGTCACGAGCGCGCTCACCGGGTTGCCCGGCAGCCCGAAAACGGGCGTCCCTCGCACGCGGCCGAAGGCCAGCGGCTTGCCTGGCTGCACGTTGATTCGCCAGAACTCGAGCGAGCCCAGCCGCTCGATCGCGCCGCGGACGTGGTCGTGCTCGCCCACGCTGACGCCGCCCGAGATGACCATGGCGTCCGCCCCGGCAGCGCCTCCGGCGACCCGGTCCTCGATCAATTGCGGGTCGTCGCCGGCGCGCTCGAGTGACACCGGCTCTGCCCCTGCCTCGCGAACCGCCGCCTCCAGGGCCGGGGTGTTGGCGTCGTAGATTGCACCGTCGGCGAGCGGCGCGCCGGGCTCCGTGAGCTCGTCTCCCGTCGACAGGATCGTCACGCGCGGCCGCCGCGCGACGGCGACCGCCGCGACGCCGCACGAGGCGAGGACGGCGATCCGTGCCGGGGTCAGCTCCATGCCGGCTGCCAGGATCTCGTCTCCCTCGCGCGTGTCCTCGCCCGCCTGTCGCACGAATCCTCCGGCCGAGGGCGCCTCGCCGTTGACATGGATCCAGCCGCCCTCGAAGGCGGCGACCTCCTGAGGGACGACGGTGTCCGCCCCCGGCGGCAGCGGAGCGCCGGTCATGATGCGGACCGCGGTACCGGCCTCGAGCGGCGTTTCGCGCGCCGTCCCGGCGCGGACCTCGCCCACGACCCGCATCGCGCCCGGAAGGTCCGCGCCGCGGACCGCGTAGCCGTCCATAGACGAGTTCGTGAACGGCGGCACCGGCGCCGCTGCGACAACCCGCTCGGCGGCGAAACGCCCGAGGCACGCTGCGAGAGGGAGGCGCTCGGCCGGGAGTGCGGCGACGCCGGCGAGCAGCCGCTCGAGGGCGGCCTCGACCGACAGCATCGGTCCCGTCAGATGCCGAGCTTCAGCCGGGTGTCGATCAGCCGCAGGATCCCCGAGCGGGTGAGCAGGCCGATCGCCTCGCGGCCCTGCTGGACGACCGGCAGCTGCCCGACCTCCCGCTCCTGGAGGACCTTGAGCGCCTTCTCGAGCGGATCGTCGGGCCTCACCGTGGCGAGCTCCGTGAAGCGGGTCATGATGTCGGTCACGCGGGTCGACTCCCAGGCGTCGCGCGGCACGCGTTGCACGTCGGTGAGGGTCACGACGCCGGCGAGGATGTTCTCGTCCTGGGTGACCAGGAAGGATCGGCCATCACCTCGCAGCAGGTGCTCGTGCACCAGCTCGGCGACTGTGGTGTTCGGCCCAACGGCTGGGGGCGTGTCGTCCATCACCTCGCGCACCCTGACGCCACGCAGCGAGCGCTCGAGCGTCATCTGCGCGACCGTGGACTCGGCCGCGTTCGAGAGGAACCAACCGATCAGCGCCAGCCACAGCCCGCCGAACAGGCCGCCGCTTCCCTCGAGCGCCGTGATCACGCCGAAGGCGATCAGGAGGTAGCCGAAGCTCCGCCCGACAAAGGAGGCCGTGCGCGTGGCCTTGAAGCTGTCGCCGCGGATTGCCCACAGCACGGCGCGCAGGATCCGGCCGCCGTCCATCGGGAAGCCGGGGATCAGGTTGAACAGCGCGAGCGCGATGTTGATGCCCCCCAGCCACGCGACCAGCGCCGAGATCTGGGGCTGGGCGATCGCGCCGCTCGCCAGCATCAGCAGTCCTCCGAGGACCAGGCTGCTCAGCGGGCCGACCGCGGCAATCAACGCCTCGTCCCGCGGCCGCTTGGCCTCGGACTCGATGTGCGCGGCGCCGCCGAACATGAAGAGCGTGATGTCGCGCACCCGGACGCCGAACCGCTGCGCCATGAGCGCGTGCGAGACCTCGTGCACGAGCACCGACACGAAGAACAGCACGGCGGTCGCGACGCCGACGATCCAGTACTGCTCGCTCGTCCAGCCGGGGTACGTCTCGGGGAACTGGACGACCGCCAGTGAGTACGTCACCAGGAACGCGATGATCAGCCAGCTGAAGTGGATCCCGATCTGGATGCCGAAGACGCGGCCGATCTTCAACGAGGCGCTCATCCGTGGCGAGTGTACCGGACCCTCGCCGCCATCCCGCATCGGGTGACCCTCACGGCGGTGAAGACTTCTGCGCGTGCG
>JBHENJ010000004.1:0-35953 GCA_046262115.1 Candidatus Limnocylindria bacterium
CCGGCTCACCAGCAGCTGGCGGCCGAACACAGACAGACGCGCGTTAGGATGCGCCACGAGAGCCTCCTGCCGGTGTGAGATCTGACACCTCTCACCGTGCAGCGAGGCTCTCGGCTGTCAACAACGTCTTTGGGAACTACACCTAGCGGACCTCGTCCGCGAATGCGCGGCACGCGATCGCGCGAGCCAGGTCGTCGTTCGCCTCGCGCAGAACCCGCGTCAGGCTCGGCAGCCGCTCGCCGAGGTTCGTCACCAGCGCCTCGGAACGCTCGAGCGTCGCCGCGTCCACTCGATAAGCGGGGAACAGGTTGCGGGCGAACGCGACGGCGTAGCGCTGCTCGGCGTGCTCGAACACGTCCGCGACGACCGCGAAGTAGCGATCGACGTAGGGCTCCAGAAGGTCGGCCTGATGAGCCCAATTGAACCCCTGCATGGCTTCGACGGCGAGCTGCAGCGACGGGTAGCGGTCGGCTGCGATGCGGTTCCAGACGTCCTCCTTGGTGGCGGCGTCCGGGCGAGCGGCCTCCGCTCGACGATCGGCGCGATCGGCGCGATCCGACGGGTCGCGGGCACGCTCCGCCGCCAGCCGGTCCAACGCCCCCGGCAGGTCGAACGCGGCGGCCTTGACCGCGATAGACCAGCGCATCTCCTGGTCGATCGTGACGCCCTCGATGCGCTCCTCGCCGTCCGCCAGCCGCACCAGCGCGGCCGCGTCCCTGGACGTGGCCGCCACGTTGATGAGCGCCCGCGTCCAGATGAGCCGCCCGTCGGCATCCGCGTTTCCGGCGAGCGTTCCGACGGCGCCACCGAAGAAGCGATGCGCCTCGGTCTCCCGGCGGCGCTCCGGTACGTAGCCGGCAAGCGCGGCGTGCACGGTCGGGAGCGCCTCGCTGAGGATGTCGAGATCGGGCTCCGGGCAGAGCCGACCGAGGGCCAGGTCGAGGTACTCGATCGACGACAGCTGCCGATCGCGAACCATCTCCCACAGCGCGAGCCACGTGAGCGCGCGGAGGAGGGGATCGCGGATGCCCTCGAGCCGTCGCCGGGCGTAATCGAGCGACACCGGGTCCAGCGCTACGCGCGCGTACGCGTGGTCGTTGTGGTTCGGAAACACGAAGGCGGGAGCGCTGCGGCCGACGGCATCCGGGACGTCCGCGGTGGACGCCTCGATGGAGGCCGGCACGTCGTCGACCTGGAGACCGCCGTCACCCAGCTCGCGTCCCAGCGCGATCTCGACCGCGTGCGGCCGCAGCGTCGGGTACGCCTTGGGGGCGGTCTGCGTGAGCCGGAAGCTTCGGATCGAGCCGCCCTGCGCCGTCCATTCCGCGGCGAGCGTGTTGAGCGACGCCGTCTCCAGCCAGAGTCGCGACCAGCGACCCAGATCGCGTCGGCTGCCTTCCTCGAGCGCGCCGATGAAGTCCGCAAGGGTTGCGTTCCCGAACTCGTGGCGGCGGAAGTAGCGGTGGAGGCCCTCCTCGAACCCGTCGCGCCCGATCGTGGCGACGAGTTGCTTCATGACCGCCGCCCCCTTGCCGTAGGTGATCCCGTCGAAGTTGAGGAAGGCGGCATCGGTATCCGGCGCGAAGGTGGAGATCGGGTGCGTCGTCACCAGGGCGTCCTGGCGGTAGGCCCAGCGCTTGATCCCGGCGAACGACTTCCACGCGCCGGCAAAGCGGGTCGCCTCGTCGATGGCGAGGAATGACACATACGTGGCGAACGTCTCGTTGAGCCAGAGGTCGTTCCACCAGCGCAGCGTCACGAGGTTGCCGAACCACATGTGCGCCAGCTCGTGCAGGATGAGCTCTGCACGTTCCTTGCGCTGCGTCTCGGTCGCGGGGTCCCGGAAGATGTAGCGCTCCGAGATGGTGACCGCCCCGACGTTCTCCATGGCGCCGATGTTGAACTCGGGGCAGAAGAGCTGGTCGTACTTGGTGAACCGATACGGGGTGTCGAAGAGCGAGCTGAAGAAGTCAATCCCCGCCGCAGTCACCGTGAAGATCTCGTCGCCGTCGAGGTGACGCGCCAGCGCTCGCCGGCAGAAGACGCCGAGGCGCACGTCGCCGTGGTCTCGATACACCGCGTGCAGCGGCCCCGCGACGAGGGCGAAGAGGTAGGTGCTGAATCGCGGGGTGGACTCGAAGACGTGCCGCAGGCGGCCGTCGTCGACGGGCTCGCTGGAGCGCTCGGGGGCGTTGCCCACCACCAGCCATTCCGACGGGGCAACGACGGTGAGACGGTAGTCCGCCTTGATGTCGGGCTGGTCGAAGCACGGGAACAGCCGATGGGCGTCGTACGGCTCGAAGTTCGTGTAGAGGTACTCCTCGCCGTCCTCGGGATCGACGTAGTGGTGGAAGCCGTCACCGGTCCGGTCGTAGGCGTTCTCGTACACCATGCGGACGACGTTGTGCGCGCCGAGCGCCGCGCCCGGCAGCGTGATCCGGTGCTGGCGCCACGCGGGATCCGCGACGTCGCCGTTGATCTCGAGGCGTTCGATCCGCCGTCCGCGGAACTCGAGGAAGAGGTCGGCGTCGCCGCTGAGGTCGAAGCGCATCGTGACATCGCCGCCATACGTCTCCGCGCCGGCGCGCAACTCGATCGCGATGTCGTACGACGCGTTGCTCAGCCGTCCGGCGCGCTCCTCGGCCTCGACCTGCGTCAGCGCGTCTTGCGCGGGGACGGCAGTGTGGGTCGCCACGGCGACTCCTCGATGGACGTGAAGCGCCGATTATGCCCGTCCACGCCGACTACCATGCCGGCGTGATCGCGATGGGCATCGATCCGGGGACGGCGGCGACCGGCTTCGGTGTCGTCGCCCTCGACCGCGGCCACCTGCGCCTCGTGGACGCCGGCTGCATCCGGACGCTCGCCGGAACGGGGGCCGGCCGCCGCCTGGACGACCTTCACCGCGCGCTGTCGACCCTGATCCGGCAGCACCGGCCCGAGCGCGTGGCGGTGGAACGGCTCTTCTTCCAGCGCAACGTGCGCACCGCGATGGCGGTGGCGGAGGCGCGCGGCGTCGTGCTCCTCGCCGCGGCGCAGCACCGGCTGCCGGTCGACGAGCCCACGCCGAACGAGGTCAAGGTTGCCGTCTGCGGCCATGGCGCCGCGGACAAGGAGCAGGTGGCCGCGATGGTGTCACGGCTGCTCGGCGTCGCGGTCGGAGGCGTGGCCGACGACACGACCGATGCGCTGGCGCTGGCCATCGGGTGCGTCAATCGGGCGGCGACGCCGGGGCTGGCGGCGGGGTGATCGGTGCCGTCCGCGGGCGCGTCACCCACATCGGTGCCGACTTCGCGATCCTCGACGTCGGCGGCCTCGGCTATCGCGTCTTCGCCGCGCCGCGCGTGCTGGGCGCGCTCGGCGTCGGCGGCGAGGCCAGCCTCTTCACTCACCACCTCGTCCGCGACGACCAGCAGGCGCTCTTCGGGTTCTCTCAGACCGACGAGCTCGCGCTGTTCGAGTTGCTGCTCAGCGTCTCGGGCATCGGCCCGCGGCTTGCGCTGGCGATCACCGGCGCGCACCCGGTGGATCGGCTGCAGGTTGCGATCCTCGGTGACGACCTCGACCTGTTGACGTCCGTCCCGGGCGTCGGCCGCAAGAGCGCCCAACGGATCCTCCTCGAGCTCAAGGAGAAGATCCACGCCGCCGGCATCGCGGCCGGCGGGAGCTCGTCCGACTCGGACGTCGCCGCCGCCCTGCAGGCGCTCGGCTACTCCCCGGGCGAGGCGCGCGACGCCGCTCGCTCGGTGGCGTCGTCGGACGGCACCCTGGAGGGTCGCATCCGGCTCGCCCTCCAGGAGCTCGCGCGAGCCCGATGACGCTCGGCGGCGTGGCTAGAATCGGAGCGATGCTCGAACCGGCACCCCGCGCATGACGATCGAGCGCATCGCGAGCCCGCAGCAGCTCTCCGACGACGAGCGCGTGCTCGAGACGACGCTGCGTCCTCGCCGGCTCGAGGAGTTCCCGGGACAGGAGCGGGTCAAGCAGAACCTGGCAATCCTGCTCGACGCGGCGCGGGCGCGCGATGAGCCGGTCGACCACATCCTGCTGTATGGTCCGCCGGGCCTCGGAAAGACGACGCTGGCAAACATCGTCGCGGCGGAGATGGGCGCGCAGATCAGGACGACCAGCGGCCCGGCGATCGAGCGGGCAGGCGACCTCGCCGCCGTCCTCACCAGCCTCGCCCGGGGCGACGTCCTGTTCATCGACGAGATCCATCGCCTCAGCCGAGCCGTCGAGGAGATCCTGTACCCGGCGATGGAGGACTTCGCGCTCGACCTGATCCTGGGCAAGGGTCCGGGGGCGCGGAGCGTCCGCCTGCAGATCGAGCAGGTCACGGTGATCGGCGCGACGACGCGGGTCGGCAGCATCACCGGTCCGCTGCGCGAGCGGTTCGGTGCCTCGTATCGTCTTGAGTACTACGACGCGCAGAGCCTCGAGCAGATCATTCAGCGCAGCGCTCGGATCCTGGCGATCGAGCTCACCCACGAGGCGTCCGGGCTCATCGCGCGCCGCAGCCGCGGGACGCCGCGCATCGCGAACCGGCTGCTGAAGCGGGTCCGCGACTTCGCCCAGGTGCGCGGTGGCGACGAGCGACCGATCACGGCGGATCTCGCCGACCGCGCGCTGGCACTGCTCGAGATCGACGAGCTCGGCCTCGACGCGATGGACCGTCAGCTCCTGTCGGCCATCGCAGAGCACCACGCCGGCGGACCGGTCGGCCTCCAGACCATGGCGGCCACGATCAGCGAGCCGGTCGAGACGCTCGAGGACGTCGTCGAGCCGTTCCTGATGCAGATCGGCCTGCTGGCGCGGACCTCGCGCGGACGGCAGCTGACGGCGGGGGCGTGGCGACACCTCGGACTCGAGCCACCGGCGCCGGGGGGGAAACCGGATGCGGCGTCGACCGGAGTGGTGGCACAGGCGGGTCTGTTCGACTCGTGATCTCGCCCGAGATCGGTCGCATCCTGGTCGTCGTCGGACTGCTGGTCGCCGGCATCGGCCTGCTCGCCGTCCTCGGGATCCGGCTTCCGCTGGGTCGCCTGCCCGGCGACATCAGCATCACCGGCGAGCGCGGCGGCGTGTTCATCCCGATCACCACCATGCTCGTGCTGTCGGTGCTCCTGACGCTCGTCGTGAACCTGTTCTGGCGCCGATAACTTCCACCGCGCCGCTCGACTTCCAGTCGCGGCCGGCCGGCGTCGGACGCGCGCGACTCGGACGCCTCACGACGCCACACGGCGCGATCGACACGCCGCAGTTCATGCCCGTCGGCACCCAGGCCACGGTGAAGAGCCTCTCGCCGGCGGACCTCCGCGCGGCGCGGGCGCAGATCATCCTGGGCAACACGTACCACCTGTGGTTGCGACCGGGTCACGAGACGGTCGAGCGGCTGGGAGGCCTGCATCGGTTCATGGGCTGGGATGGACCGATCCTGACCGATTCCGGCGGCTTTCAGGTCGTCAGCCTCGCGCACCTTCGAAGCGTCGACGACGGGGGAGTGACGTTCGCGTCGCACCTCGATGGAAGCACGCTGCGCCTGACCCCCGAGCTGGCGATGCGGATCCAGGAGGCGCTGGGCAGCGACGTCGCGATGGTCCTCGACCACCCGGTTGACCCGCTATCGCCACCAGATCAGGTCGACGTTGCACTGCGCCGGTCGCAGCGATGGGCGGAGCGCTGCCTCGCGGTCCACTCGCGCGCCGACCAGGCGGTGTTCGGCATCGTCCAGGGCGGCATCGATCCGTCGCTCCGCTCGGAAGCGGCCGTGCACATCGCATCGCTGCCGTGTGACGGCATCGCCGTCGGCGGCTTGGCCGGCAGTGAATCCAAGGAACAGCTCGCGACGACGCTCGAGGTCGTCGCCGAGGCGCTGGGCGACGATCCGCGCCCGCGCTATCTCATGGGGATCGGGCACCCGGTCGACTTCTTCGCCGCTGTCGAGCGCGGGATCGATCTGTTCGACTCCGTGCTCCCGACCCGGGTCGCGCGCAACGGGCAGGCCTGGACGTCGGCGGGGCGCCTCAATCTCCGCAACAGCCGATGGATATCCGATCCACGGCCGCTCGACCCCGAATGCCGCTGCGAGACGTGTGTCACCTTCCCTCGCGCCTACCTCGCGCACCTGTTCCGGGCGGAGGAACTGCTCGCGTATCGGCTCACTTCACTCCATAACCTCACCTATACTCTGGGCCTCATGGAACGGCTGCGGACGGCCCTCCTCGACGGCTCGTTCGCGACGCTTCGCGAGGCCGTGACACAACGTTTTCGAGTGCCGGAAACGATCGACAACGACCCGGTAACGGCGCGATAAGCGCCGCCGGGCAGGCTGTCGGGACGCCGGCGAGACCGGAGGAACGACGCGATGGGCAGCCGGGATCGGCCACGCCATAACGTCAAGAAGAAGCCGAAGAGCAAGCTGCAGCAGGTTCAGCCTTCGCCCACCTTCGAGCAGCCGATGCCGGTCGAGCTGATCCGGAAGAAGCGCAAGCCTCGCAGCGAGCCCGGCCCGGAGGAGTGAGCGTCTCGCCGCCGGTTCATCAGGGAAGAGGAGTGGGATGACCCAGAACGTGGCGGTACCGGTGGCCGAGCGCGACGGGGAACGGGGACGAGCGGTCGACGCCGCGATCCTCCAGATCGAGAAGCAGTTCGGCCGCGGGGCGATCATGCGGCTGGGCGACAGCGGCGCGAAGCTGCAGGTCGAGGCGATCCCGACGGGCTCGGTCGCGCTCGATCTCGCGCTCGGCGTCGGTGGTGTTCCGCGCGGCCGGATCACGGAGATCTTCGGGCCCGAATCGAGCGGCAAGACGACGCTCTGCTACCACGTTGCGGCGAACGCGCAGCGCGCCGGCGGCACGGTCGCGTTCATCGATGCCGAGCATGCACTCGACCCCACCTACGCCCGCAACGTGGGCGTCGACGTCGACGAGCTCCTCGTCAGCCAGCCCGACACCGGCGAGCAGGCGCTCGAGATCGCCGAGACGCTGATCCGCAGCAACGGCGTCGACGTGGTGATCGTCGACTCCGTCGCCGCCCTGGTGCCACGCGCCGAGATCGAGGGCGAGATGGGGGACAGCCACGTCGGTCTCCAGGCCCGGCTGATGAGCCAGGCACTGCGCAAGCTGACCGGCGCGATCAACCGCTCGAACACGGCACTGCTGTTCACCAACCAGCTGCGCGAGAAGATCGGCGTCATGTTCGGCAACCCCGAGACGACGCCGGGCGGACGCGCACTGAAGTTCTACGCGTCGGTGCGCCTCGACATCCGGCGCATCGAGACGCTCAAGACCGGCACCGATGCGGTCGGCAGCCGCACGCGCGTCAAGGTGGTGAAGAACAAGGTCGCATCGCCATTCCGGATCGCCGAGTTCGACATCATGTACAACGAGGGCATCAGTCGAGAGGGTGGCCTCCTCGACGTCGGGATCGCGGCGGGCGTCCTGACCAAGACGGGCGCGTGGTTCAACTACGGAGAGACGCGCCTCGGGCAGGGCCGCGAGAACGCACGCGACTTCCTGCGCTCCAACCGCGAGCTCGCAGAGCGGATCGATGCCGAGATCCGCGGGAAGGTCGCGGCGATCGAGGTGCCGGTGAACGGCATCGCGGAGGCCGATTAGCCGAGCCGTCGTGGCACGCTCGAGGCGCAGCCAAGGGCGCTCGAGCGATGACCGCCCCGCACCGGATCTCGAGTCAGCTCTCGCCGTCGCCGAGCGCTTCCTCGCGACGCGGCCTCGCACTCGCGACGAGGTCGTCCGGAGGCTGCATCGTGCCGGCGCCTCGCAGGCCGTGATCGACGACGTCGTGACGCGACTCGAACGTCTCGGCTACGTCGACGATGCCGCGTTCGCTCGCTACTGGGTCGAGCAGCGGGACGGCCATGCGCCGCGCGGTCGGCGCGCACTCTCCAGCGAGTTGCGGCGACTCGGCGTCAACCCGGCGGACGTTGACGACGCACTCTCGACGGCGCCGGTTGAGACCGACCGCGCGGACGCCGCACTGGCGCGTCACCTGCGTGGGGCCGACCTGCCCGCCGCCGATCCCGCTCGGCTTGCCAGAGCGCTCAGCTACCTGCGGCGGCGGGGATTCGACTACGCGACCGCTCGGGACGCCGTCCGGCGTCGGATGACCGGCGGCGACAGCGCGGAGCTGGCCGACGGGCTCGATTGACGCCCCTCGTTGCGAGGCGTCACCGGAGCCGTGCGGCGCCTCGCACTCAACCACACCAAACGGATCTTGTTTAACCTCAAAACCAGTAGCCAAAACCTCCTATCGCCTGTATTACTGACAGCGGCAATTAAGCGGCGATTAGTCCGGGACCGCGCAGGACCGTGCGGCCGGACAGCCGCCGGAGCCTAACATCAGTACTGGTAGGGGAGGTGACCGTGACTCACTCACTCGAGGTCGGGCCGGCGCGAGTAGCCCGAATTCTGCTTGCGGCCGGTCTGGTATGCGGCGGACTCGTCGTGTCGACCGTGTCGGCGTTCGCGGCCGATCCGCCAGGGAACAACGGCACGGTCAAGATCGACGGCGTGCCTCTCGACCCGGGCCCCGGTGACGATGGGCCCGGTGACCCGGACAACGAGCCCCATGTCGGCTGCGAGTTCGCCGTCGACTGGTATGGGTTCGACGAGGGCGAGCTGTATTCGGAGGTCGTATTCCAAGCATGGCCGTCGACCGGCGAGCGCAGCGAGCTCGACGCGACGGTGGTCGGCGCTCGGACGCCCGAGGACGGCAGCGACGCCATCGGGACGGACGGGCGCGTGTACATCGGCGAGGACGCCAACGGCGGCGGCGGAAGCACCGATGGGCTCGACGCGTCGGTGAGCTATGACCTGTCAGCCGCTCTCGCGGCGCTCACGCCGCATCCGGAGCAGGGCTATCACGTCAAGCTGACCGTCCACTCGGATGGTTCGCAGGGCGCCGACACGAAGCACAAGGTCTTCTGGGTGGAGCCATGTGCGGGCGAGGAGCAGGGCGAGACGCCGACGACGGGTGGCTCCGAGGGTGACCAGTCCGGTGGCGTTGCCGAAGCCGACAACGGTGGCGGCGACGTACTCGGCGCCCGCGGCGGAGGCGGCGGCGCGATGCTGCCCGATACCGCCGCCCCGGCGAGCGGGCTCTCCACGTCCATGCCCCTCACGGCGGGAATCCTCATCATCGGCGGGACGGTCGCCGCGGCCGTGCTCGGGCTCACGCGCAGGCGGGCCTGAGCCCGGCGGGGGAGCGGCAACCCATGAAGAGCCCCGGCATCGGCCGGGGCTCTTCCTTTCTTGTTTGCGCAAACAGGCGCCGCGACCTACCATGCAGGCTCGCTCTGACTTGCGATTTCGGGCTGCACGGCCCGGACGAACAGAATCGATCGACTGGAGCTCCACGCCGGGAGCGGAGGAGCAATGCCTGACAATTTCATCATTCTCGCCGTGGCCGTCCTCGTGGCGGCCGCGATCGGCCTCGCCGTAGGGTATTTCTCCCGCCGCCTCGTCGCGTCGAACAGCATTCGGCACGCGGAGACGTACGCGGCGAAGGTCATAGCCGAAGCCCGCGCCAAGCAGAAGGAGATCATCCTCGAGGGCAAGGACGACGCCCTCAAGATTCAACGAGCGGCGGAGGAAGAGGCGCGCGAGAAGCGCGCCGATCTGCAGCGCCAAGAGCGACGGCTGCTGGACCGCGAGGAGAACCTCGACCGAAAGGTCGACGCGTTCGAGCGGCGAGAGTCAGCGGTCGAGGAGCGCGAGAGCGCCGTCGCAGCGGAGCGCACGAAGTTTCAGGAGCTCCGCCAGCAACAGCTGGAGGAGCTGGAGCGGGTTGGTGGCCTGAGCGCCGTGGAGGCTCGGAACACGCTCATTCAGCGGATCGTCGACGACGCCGAGGCGGAGGCGAGCCATCGCGTCCGCGAGATCGAGCGCCACGCCCAGGAAGAGGGCGACGAGCGGGCGCGGCGCATCCTGACCACCGTGATGCAGCGCATCGCCGCCGATCACACGTCCGAGACGACGGTCACCGTCGTGCCGCTCCCCAACGACGAGATGAAGGGCCGGATCATCGGCCGCGAGGGGCGCAACATCCGCGCGCTCGAGCAGGCCACCGGCGTCGACCTGATCATCGACGACACCCCGGAGGCGGTCGTGCTGTCCGGCTTCGATCCCGTGCGACGGGAGATCGCACGGATGACGCTCACCAAGCTCATCTCGGACGGGCGGATCCATCCCGGCCGGATCGAGGAGACCGTCGCCAAGGCCCGCTCGGAGATCGAGGTCGTGATGCGCCAGGCCGGTGAGCAGGCCGCGTACGACGCGGGCGTCCCGGGCCTGCACCCCGAGCTGATCAAGCTCCTGGGGAGGCTCAAGTACCGGACCAGCTACGGTCAGAACGTCCTGAACCACTCGATCGAGACGGCGCGGATCGCCAGTCTCCTCGCGGCGGAGCTGGGTGCGGACGTCCCGAGCGCCCGCAAGGGTGGCCTGTTGCACGACATCGGCAAAGCGGTCGACCACGAGGTGGAGGGTCCGCACGCCCAGATCGGCGGCGACATCGCGAAGCGCTACGGGGTCCCGCCGCTGATCTGCAACGCAATCGCCGCGCACCACCAGGAAGTCGAGCAGCTGTCCGCCGAGGCGACCGTGGTGCAGGTTGCCGACGCGATCTCGGCCTCCCGCCCGGGTGCCCGCGGGGAGTCGCTCGACAACTACGTCAAGCGCCTCGACGACCTCCAGCAGATCGCGCTCGCGTTCCCCGGTGTCGACCGCTGCTTCGCCATCCAGGCCGGGCGTGAGGTCCGCATCATCGTGCGGCCGGACGACGTCGACGACCACGCCTCGAGCCGGCTTGCGCGGGACGTGGTGCGCAAGATCGAGGAGCAGCTTCAGTACCCCGGCCAGATCAAGGTGACCGTCATCCGGGAGACGCGCGCCGTCGACTACGCTCGGTGACCGCCGCGCCGGCCGATGGCAGCGCGCGGATCATGCTCATCGGCGACGTCATCGGCAAACCGGGCCGGCTGGCGGTCCGACAGGAGCTTCAGGGCCTTCGCCGCGAGTTCGATCTCGACCTCGTCATCGCCAACGGCGAGAACCTTGCGGCGGGTGCCGGATTGACGCCCTCCCTCGCCGAGGAGCTGCTCGCCTCCGGGATCGATGTCATCACCAGCGGAAATCACATCTGGGACAAGCGCGAGGTGTACCCGTACCTCGACACCGATCGGCCGGTGCTGCGTCCGCTCAACTACCCCGACGCCACGCCCGGTCGGGGCTGGCTGGTCCACCCCCTGGAGAGTGGGGGAGAGGTCGCCGTCATCAACGCCATCGGGCGCGTATTCATGCACGAGATGGACTCGCCGTTCACCGTGCTGGATCGGCTGCTCGACGAGGCTGCCGAGCCGATGCCGCCGATCCGGATCCTCGACTTCCACTGCGAGGCCACCAGCGAGAAGAACGCCATGGGCTGGCACCTCGACGGACGCGTCACCGCCGTCCTCGGGACGCATACCCACGTGCCAACCGCCGACGCGCGTGTTCTCCCGGGGGGCACGGCCTACATCAGCGACGTCGGCATGACCGGGCCGCGCGACTCGATCATCGGCTTCTCGACCGATACCGTCCTCCCGCGGTTCCTCACCCATATGCCGACGCGCTTCGCGGTCGGCGATGGGCCCGTCACCCTCAACGCCGTGGTCGTCGAGGCGGAGCGCATGTCCGGGCGGGCGCGTTCGATCGACCTCGTGCAGCGTCTGGTCGAGGTCGACTGACCCATGCCGGCGCCGCGCCGGCCGCAGTCGCAGCTCCCTCCGATGGTCGCCATCGTCGGGCCGACGGCGTCGGGCAAGAGCGCGCTCGCGCTCGCGCTCGCCGAGCGCATGCCGGTCGAGATTGTGGTGGCCGATTCGCGGCAGGTCTACCGCGGGATGGACGTCGGCACAGCCAAGCCCGACGCAGCCACACTGGCCCGCATCCCGCACCACCTGGTCGACCTGGTCGAGCCCGATCAGCCGTTCACGGCGGCCACGTGGACGCGGCTGGCGCGCGACGCGGTGCGCGGCGTGGCCGCGGGAGGCGCGTTGCCGCTCGTCGTCGGCGGGACGGGGCTGTACGTGACCTCGCTGGTCGACGGCTACGACTACGCCGGGGGACCGCCGGCGGCGGAGTTGCGGTCGCGCCTGCTCAGATCGCTCGATGAGGGTGGCCTCGAGGCGCTCGCCGCCGAGCTCGTCACGCGCAGCCCCGCTGTCGCGGCGCGCACCGACCTCCGCAACCCGCGCCGCGTCGTCCGCGCGCTCGAGCGCACCGCGGTCGAGCGGGCCGCGGTGCCAGAGGCGACGCCGTATCCCGAGCGCGTGGTCCTGGTGGGCGTCGAACGCGGCCGTCCGGCCCTTGCGGTCCGGATCACGCGGCGCGCCGAGGCCATGTTCCGCGATGGCCTTCTCGACGAGACGAGGATGCTGCTCGCCCGCGGCTATACCGCGGATCTGCCAGCGCTCAGCGGGATTGGCTACCGCGAGGCCATCCGGCACGTGATGGGGGAGTGGTCGCTCGACGAGGCGATCGCGGCGACCGCGGCACGCACGCGCCGCTATGCGCGCCGCCAGCTGGCCTGGTTCCGCCGCGACCCCCGGGTGGTGTGGGTCGCGGCGGGGGACGGGCCGGCATCGGCGCCAGCACTGGTGGACGACGTCCTGGGGCTGCTATACCGTTCGATCGGATGGTACGACAGGCGAAGCTGACCGACCTCACCACGCCCGAGGAGCGCGCGTTCCTCGTCGGGATCGATCGGCCACACGACGGACGCTGGCCGGCCGCACGGAGCCTGGCCGAGCTCGCCGCGCTCGCGACCACGGCGGGGGCGACGGTGGTCGGCTCGACGTACCAGCGCCGCGCGGCTCCCGACCCGGTCTGGTATCTCGGGAAGGGCCGCGCCGAGGAGCTCACCGTCGAGAAGGAGCAGACCGGCTTCAACGTGCTGATCGCGGACGACGAGCTCGCCGCGAACCAGCAGCGCCGGCTCGAGGAGCTGCTGAACTGCAAGGTGCTCGACCGCAGCGCCCTGATCATCGACATCTTCGCCCGCCACGCGCGCAGCCGCGAGGGGAGGCTCCAGGTCGAGCTCGCGCAGCTTGAATACCACCTGCCGAGGCTGACCCGCCTGTGGACGCACCTGTCTCGCACGGGCGGCGGGATCGGCACGCGCGGGCCGGGTGAAAGCCAGCTCGAGACTGACCGCCGCCTCATCCGCGAGAAGATCAAGAAACTGCGCACCGAGCTCGACGAGGTCAAGCGGCAGCGATCGACCGCCGCGCGCCAGCGCGAGCGAGCGGAGGTCGCGACCGTCGCACTCGTCGGGTACACCAATACGGGCAAGAGCACGCTACTGAACTCGCTCGCCAGCGCAGACGTGTATGCGGCGGACGTGCTCTTCGCGACGCTGGACCCCACGTCGCGGCAGGTGACCCTGCCGTCCGGGCAACAGATCGTGGTGACCGATACGGTCGGCTTCATCCAGAAGCTGCCGCACGACCTGATCGACGCCTTCCGGGCCACGCTGGAGGAGGTGCTGCGGGCGGATCTGCTCGTCGAGGTCGTCGACGCGGCCGACGCAGACTTCGTCGCGCAGCAGCGCGCCGTGGACGCCGTACTGACTCAGATCGGGGCCGACGACAAGCCGCGTATCACGGCCTTCAACAAGATCGACCTCATCGACGCCGATCTCGTGCGCGACCTCCCCGGCACGCCGAGCGCGGTGTTCATCAGCGCGAGGGACGGCACTGCGCTGCCGGACCTGGTGACCGCCATCCAGAACGCGCTGAGTGACCGGATGGTCAGCGTCGACAGCGTGGTGCCGTACGACCGTGGCGAGCTGGTTGCACGTGCCCGCCACAGCGGCGACGTCGAGGAGCGGTATCTGGCACGCGGCGTCCGCGTGCGCGGCCGCCTCCCGCCGGGCCTTGCGGCGGAGGTCGGGGCCGCAGGAGCGCGACGCCGCCGGACGCCGGAGCGGCATAGGGGAGTCGATGCCCGCGCGTGAGCGCCGCGCGACGCCGGGTGTCGCACTCGCCCTCGCGTCGATCCTGCTGGGGAGCGCCTGCACTGGCGATCAGCCGCGCGGCTCGCCGATCGGGCGCGAGTCCGGCCCGCGGTCGCCGGCGTCGGGCGCGGCCGCTACGGTGCCGAGTGCCGTCGGCGCAGGCCGGGGGCTGCCGGTCGGCGGCTTCGCCGAGGTCGTCGTCGCCGGGCTCAGACTCCGCGGCGGTGCCGGGACCGCGGCGCCCGTCATCGGTGGCCGCGAGCTGACGCTCGGCGAGCTCGTATACGTCGCTGAGGCGCCCGTCACCGCGGAGGGAGTTCCGTGGTATCACGTCCAGCTCGAGGACGCCTTCGGGTGGGTCGCCGGCGGGACCGATACCGATCGCTACCTCGCGCCTGTCGAGCCGCCGTGTCGGTCGACGCCGACGAGCGTGGCCGACGTCGAGGGCGGCCATCCCGCGGTCCGGCTGGTGTGCTTCGGTCGCGACGACCTCGACCTGCGGGGCTGGATCCCCGAGACATCAACCGCCGGCGTCGACTGCTTCTGCACGGCGAGTCCCGAGTGGCTCGCCGATCCATTCGCCTATCAGGTGGTTGAGTCCGAGGAGGTCGCTGCGTGGCGCGGCGATCCGTACGGGATCAAGTACCGCATCGATCCGTCGGGAGCCGTCACGGTGCCGCCGTCCAACGAGTGGGTCGACCTCACGGGGCACTTCGACGACCCAGCGGCGGTCACCTGCACGCTCACGCCGACGGCGGGCACGAGCGGTGTCGGGTTCGACGCCGTGCAGGTGGTGGTCAGCTGCCGCGAGCAGTTCGTCGTGACGGGATGGCAGCCGGAAGCGGCTCGCTGACATCAGCTTTCGGCCTCAGTGATCTCGATGGTCTCGATGCGGTCGCCCGGCTGACGCGCCGACTCGGGATCACGCTCGGCGATCGCGTTGAGCGCCTCCCGTCCGTCGATCACGCGGCCGAACACGGTGTGCCGCCCGTCCAGGTGCGGGGTCGCTGCCAGCGTGATGAAGAACTGGCTGCCGTTGGTGTTCCGCCCGGCGTTCGCCATCGAAAGCACTCCGGGCCCGTCGTGGCGGCGGGCGCTGAACTCGTCCGCGAACTGGTAGCCCGGGCCGCCGCGTCCGGTACCGGTGGGGTCGCCGCCCTGGGCCATGAAGCCCTTGATCACCCGGTGGAACGTTGTGCCGTCGTAGAAGCCGCTGCGCGCCAGGTTGACGAAGTTCTCGACGGTCATCGGCGCATCGTCGGCGAAGAGCTCGACCACGATTTTGCCCTTAGCGGTGCCGATGGTCGCCTGATACCGCTTCGTGCGATCGAGCCGGCCACTCGGGGGGTGCGCGCGCTTTTCCATTGGTCCTCCGTCGCTCCGCTACAACTTCCGCAAAGATATGTTATGTGACCTACAACCCGCGGCCCGACGACGCGCTCATCGGTCACGGTCGCCCGGCACCGACAGCGTCACGGCGGCAGCAATGCACGCCGCGACAAGGCCGAGAGCCTGCGCCGCTGTGAGCCCGCTGATCGGCGGTACGAGCGCCACGGGTCCTTCGTCGGGACCGCCGAGCGCGCCGGCCACGATCGTGTAGCCAATGACGAGCGCGGTCGGCGCGGTGGCGCCCGGAAGCGTGAGCAGGCGCGTGGCGACCGCCGTCAGAACGCCGAGGAATGCCGCCAGCAGCACGACCAGCACGAGGGCGGGATCGGCCTGCGCACCCGACGCGAGGACCAGGCGCGTGAGTGCGCGCTGCGCGACGCCGACGGCTGCCGAGAGCACGGCGCCCAGGATGAGGATCCGGGCCAGCGTCATGCGCGCACGCCGGACTCGAGATGCGCGGCGATGCCCCGCGCGATGCGGTAGCTGACCCCGGCGCCCATCACCAGCACGGCGTCTCCCTGACGCACGTGGTCGGCGACGTAGGCCGCCGTGGCGTCGGCGTCTCCCGTCGCGATGGTCGGGATTCCAGACGAGCGCTCGACGACGCCCGCGAGCTCCTCGGCACTCGTCACCGTGGTGTCGACGTCGCGCGAGGCGAAGATGTCGGCGATCACGACCTCGTCGGCGCCCGCGAACGCCTGCCCGAAGGCGTCGAGGAAGAGCGCGGTGCGCGAGAACATGTGGGGTTCGAATACCGCCCATAGGCGGCGCGCGCCGAGCCGCTGCCGAGCCGCTGCGATCGTCGCCCGGACCTCGGTTGGATGATGCGCGTAGTCGTCGTAGATCGCGACGCCTGCGGGTTCGCCGATGAGCTCCATGCGGCGTCCCGCGCCCGCGAAGGTCGCCAGCCCCGCGACGAGATCGTCGAGCGAGGCGCCGAGCTCGCGGGCAACCGTGAGCGCGGCCACGCAGTTCGACACGTTGTGCTCCCCCGCCAGCGTTGTTTCGAACATCCGTTCGAATACCCTGAATCGCGATCCCCCGCTCGAGTACTCGACTCGCGACGGGCTTACGTCGGCACCCGATCGCTCGCGACCGGCGTAACGGATCACGCGGCCGGCCCATCCCGGGACGCGTGCGAGGACGGCGTCGATGCCGGGGTCGTCGGCGGCGGCCACGAGCACCGGACTGCCGGGCAGCCGCTCGTCGGCGAGCAGACCTTCGACGAACCGCGTGAAGCTGGAGTACACCGCCGCCTCGTCGCGGAAGAAGTCGGGGTGGTCCATCTCAACGTTGGTGATGATCGCGGCCGCGGCGCGGTAGTGCAGGAAATTGTCGCCGAACTCGTCCGCCTCGACGACGAACGGCGTCCCGCCGCCGATGCGGACCGACGCTCCCCACGCCGGCACGTACGCGCCCACCGCGACCGCAGGATCGAAGCCAGCATGGGCCAGGAGATGGCCGAGGAGGGCGGTCGTGGTCGACTTCCCGTGGGTGCCCGTCACGGCGAGCCCGAGCCGGTCATGCATGAGCTCGCCAAGCAGAGCCTGCCAGGTCGCAATCGGTATCCCCGCCTGTTCCGCCACTGCCAGCTCGGCGTTGCCGCCCTGCGCACGGATGGCGGGTGAGATGGCGACCCGATCGACACCGGCGAGATGCGCGGGGTCGTGCCCGACTAACAGTCGAACTCCTGCGGATTCGAGCGGCACCGAATACGGCGACGGCCCGCCGGCATCACATCCGTCGACGACCGCACCCGACGCGTGACACATCAGCGCCGCGCCCGCGGCGCCGGAACCCGCCATGCCGATCACGTGCCAGCGCTCGCCGGGACGCATCGACGTTCAGGTGCCGTCGCCGTCGGCCGACCCGGACGCGAGACGCATCGCGGCGAGCGCGCTGGCTCGCTTGTTCCCGTCGCGGTCGTGGGCCCACACGCGGCGCGTCACCACAGCGTGACCTCTCCCCCGCTCCGCGACCGCGAGGAACGTGAGTCCCACGGGCTTCGCTTTACTCCCGCCATCGGGCCCGGCGATGCCGGTGACGGCCACCGCAACGTCCGCGGCGAGCCGATCGAGCGCACCGGACGCCATCGCCTCGGCGACCTCGGCCGAGACGGCACCGCGCGCGTCAATCAGGTCCGCCGGGACGTCCAACAGCGAGCGCTTCACGTCGTCGGCGTACGCGACCACCCCCCCGACGTAGTAGTCGCTCGCCCCCACGATCTGCGTGACGAGGTGCCCGATCAGCCCACCCGTCGCCGACTCGGCGGTCGCCAGGCGCACCCCGCGCCTGCGCAGGACGTCGCCGAGACGCTGCGCCGCGCGGACGAGGTCGAGGTCCGTGGGTGGGGCTGCGGCGACCACTCCCCCGCCCTATCGGTAATTCTCGAACTGGAGCGCGACCGGGTAGTCCAGCTCCCGCAGGTGGCGGATCACGGCCTGCAGGTCGTCCTTCGATTTGGCGCTGACGCGCAGCGCGTTCCCCTGGATCACCGGTTTCGTCTTCGGGAAGCGTTCACGCACCTCGCGGCTCAGCTCCTTGGCCTGCTCCACGCTCAGGCCGCGGCGCAGGCCGATGGTCTGCCGGACAGTCCCGCCCGCGGCCGGCTCGACGCGTCCCCAGTCGAAGATCTTCAGCGACAGCCCCCGCCGCAGGGCCTTCGTCTCCAGGAGATCCTTCAGCGCGCCGGCGCGGTACTCGTCGTCAGCAGTCAGCGTGATCGCGGTCTTGCCGAGCTCGAGCGCGGCCCGGGTCCCCTTGAAGTCGTAGCGCGTGCGAACCTCGCGCTGCACTTGGTCGACGGCGTTGACCAGCTCCTGGTGGTCGAAGTCAGAGACCACGTCGAACGACGACTCCCCTGCCATGGCGCCTCCTCCCCTACGAGGTTGCCGTCACGGTCCAGTCGACGACTTGACCGATGGCGCCCATCGTCCCCAGCCGCACGCCGTTGACGACCACGCTCACCGCTCCGGCCGATCCCGCCCGGATGCGGATCGTACGTCGGGCGGAGAGGTCGATGTTCGAACCAGCCGGCGCATCGCGGCTCGTGTTCGTTGATGATGCGGGATCGGCCAGTTCGTCCTCGTACAGTTCCAGCCATGACGGCCCGCCGCGCACGGCGACGCTCACGGTGAGCGGCGTGGCCGGCGCAACCGTGATCGTCCTCGTAACGGCGGTCGCGGGATCGCTCGACGCATCCGCGACCGTGAGCTCCCAGGTCCCGGGTGGCAGCGCGAGCTCGCCGGCGTAGCGGCCACCGCCGACCTCGAGCGTCATGGGCTCCGGCGCCGCGACCTCGTCGGGTCGGACCGGGATGACCGCTCCGGCGGCGTCCGTGACGCGGAAGTCGACTGCCGGTGGCCCGGTCAGCGCCGCGGAGACCGTAACCGCCTGCGCGCTCGTCTCGCCGGCGACCGGCACCGCCCCGGTGACGGTCGCGCCTTCCGCCGGCTCCGCCACGTTGAGGGTCCGGGACGGCTGAGGGCTCATGGACGGGATCGCCGCGGCACTCACGGTGATCGTTCGCCGGACCGGTTCCGTGTCGCGGCCCGTGCGCGGATCGCTGGCGGTGATCGTGATGACGTTCACCCCGGGCGCGAGGCCCACCGGCACCGCGAAATCCCCGGCGTCGTCTGCGGCGGCATCGGGGTTTTCGGGGAGCCCTTCGATCGTGATCCGCGAGTTCGGTTCGGTGTGACCCCGGATCGTGTACTCAATGCCCTCGAAAGCGGCGACGTCGCCGCCAGGATCGGTCACCTCCAGCGACGGCGTTCCGGCGAAGGTGATGAACTCGTATGCCAGGTACGCCACGAACACCGCCACAAACAGCGTGAGCAGGACGGTGACGAGGAGGCCCGGCGTGAGGACGACCGCGCGCGGCCGCGGCACAATCGGCCTCGGAAGCGCGACCGGGGACTCACGCGGTGGGACGCCGGCCTCGGCGCGGTAAAGGCCGATCAGGTAATCGCTGTCGAGACCCAGGTAATGACCGTAGTTCCTCAGGAAGCCGCGGACGTACACCGCGCCGGGCAGCTCGCGGTAGTCACCCTCCTCGAGCGCGGTCAGGTACCGCATCCGGATCTTCGTGTCGCGCTCGGCGCGCGACAGGTCCAGGTCCCGCGCCTCGCGGGCGGCGCGCAGGACGTCGCCGAGCCGCGGAGACGTCTCGGTCACGGCTCGCGGTCGTCGCCCGGAGCGACGTCACCTCCCCAGCCGTCGGCGGTGATCAGGACCTCCCTGAACTTGCTTCCGTCGGCCGCGCCGACGATCCCACGGTCTTCCATCTGGTCGAGGATACGGGCTGCCCTCGCGTACCCGATCCGCAGCCGCCGCTGGAGCAGCGACGCCGACGCCCGGTCGCTCCTGCGGACGACGTCGACCGCCTGCCGGAGGAGCGGGTCCGCGTCGTCCGCCTCATCGGCACCGGCCGGCCCGGTCCCCTTTGCGCCGCCCTTGGCGGCCGTGATCTCCGGGCGGTATTGCGGGCCGCCCTGCTCGCGCCAATGTCGGGCGAGCGCGTCGATCTCCGCATCGGTCACCAGGACCCCCTGCAGCCGGACGGCGCGCGCCGCGTCGATCGGCTGGTACAGCATGTCGCCACGGCCCAGGAGGTCCTCGGCGCCGGTCGTGTCGAGGATCGTGCGCGAGTCCACCCCGCTCGTCATGGCGAAGGCGATCCGGCTCGGGATGTTCGCCTTGATCAGCCCGGTGACCACCTGCACGCTCGGCCGCTGAGTGGCCACGACGAGGTGGATGCCGGTCGCCCTGGCCAGCTGTGCAACGCGGGTCACCGTCGCCTCGACTTCGTATGCGCTCACCATCATCAGGTCGGCGAGCTCGTCGATGACCACCACGACGTACGGCATCTCCGGCTCGCCCGGGCGAAGCGACTCGTTGTAACCGGCGATATTGCGGACGCCTCGCTGGGCGAAGTCGTGGTATCGCGCCTCCATCGTGCCGACGGTCCACTTGAGGGCGTTGACCGCCTTCTCGGGGTCGACGATGACCTCCGTGAGCAGGTGAGGGATGCCGCGGTACTGCGCCATCTCGACCCGCTTGGGATCGATCATGATGAACTTGACCTCGGCCGGAGTGGCGCGGACGAGCAGCGAGCAGATCAGCGCGTTGACGCAGACGCTCTTGCCCGAACCGGTCGCCCCGGCGATGAGCACGTGTGGCATTCGCGACAGGTCGGCGGCATGGGGCTGGCCCGCGACGTCCTGTCCGAGTGCGAAGGCCAGCTTGGAGCGCGCGCTCACCTCGTCGAACGCCTTCGACGCAAGCACCTCCTTGAGCGTGACTAGGTCGAACGCCGTGTTCGGGATTTCGATGCCGACGTAGGGCTGGCCCGAAATCGGCGCCTCGATGCGGATCGAGCGGGCGCTGAGCGCGAGGGCGAGGTTGTCCGCGAGCCCTTCGATCCGCGAGAGCTTGATGCCGGGCTCCACGTCGAGCGCGTATTGCGTGACGACCGGGCCTTCCTGGATCCTCGCAACCTTGACGCCGATGCGGAAGTTCGCCAGCGTCTGGCGGATGAGCTGACCCTTCGCCGCGAGGTCGAGTTGCGCGACCGCGCTTGGCGCCGCGTCGGCGAGCAGGGCGAGCGCCGGCAACTCCCAGGTCCGCAGCTCTTCTGCGAGGGCCACGTCGACGCCCGCCACATCGTCGCGGTCGGCGACGGTTAAGCCGCCGTCGCCGGGCGGGCCGGCGGTGCGGAGCGCGGACGTCGCGTCGCCGACGGCGCCGACCGGCACCGGCGTTCCGGCCCGCGCCGGTGCAGCGCCGATCGGCGGCCGGGGCGCGGTGGCCGGTCGCTCTCGCCTCAGGATGAGCGGCCCGGCTCCTTCCTGGTCATGGTGACGCTCGCTGCCCATCACGCGTGCCAGGAGCCCGGGGCGCGCCTCGCTCGTACGCGGCTCGGGATCAGCCTCGACCCGCACCGCGGCCCGCGCCGCGGGCCTCCCGGCCGCTCCGCGGCGCTCCTCCTCGGCACGCGCCGCGGCGCGCTGCTCGCGGTACACCAGATACGCGGCGAGCAGGTCGCCGAGCGTGACGTTGAAGTACAGCAGCAGCCCTACCGCGCTGAGGACGCCCAGGACCGCCCACGATCCCGGGATGCCGATCGCGGCGGTCAGGGTCGCGGTCACGAGGAAACCAAGCAGTCCCCCACCTTCGCCGCGGTCCACGAGGTCGGCGCCGCCGCCGCCCGCGAGGTGAAGCATCCCGAGCAGGGCGACGCTGAACACCGCGGCGCCGGCTGCAGCGAGCCAGCGCTCGGCGAGCAGGCTGCGCATGGCGAGCATGAACGCCAGGCCGGCCAGCAGCGGCGGCGCGAAGACGATCCCCCACCCCAACAGGTATGCGAGCACGTCGTGGAGCGGACGGATCAGGAACCCGGCGTCAGGCGCGAAGATGGCCACCACGGTCACGATCGCGCCGAGCACGAGGGCCATTGCGAGCGCCTCGCGGACGATGCGCTCGCTCACGACGAACGGCACACTGCGTGCGCGACGCCGACTGCCCGAGCGGCGGCGGCCATTCGAGCGCCGGTACGACACCGCCTAGACCTCCATCACGACCGGCAGGATCATCGGCCTTCGCCGGGTGCGCTCGTAGAAGTAGCTCGAGAGTGTGTCGCGGATCTTGCTCTTCACGTAGCTCGACTCGGCGCTGTGCTCCGCCGACGGCGGCTGCGTGAGGGCACTCGCCAGACGGCTACGCGCCCCTTCCATGACTCCGTCCTCGGCGTCGTTCAGGAAGCCGCGTGAGACGAGGTCCGGTCCGGAGACGGGCTGACCGGTCGTCCGGTCGACCGTGACCGCCACGAGCACGACGCCGTCGCTGGCGAGCATCCGGCGGTCGCGCAGGACGACGCCGTCCGCGCCGTCGACTGCGGCAAGCCCGTCGACGAGGACCCCGCCCGCCGGCACGCTCGTGCCGAGGCGCGCCTGGCGACCGTCGAACTCGACCGCGTCGCCGTTCTCGAGCACGAAGATCCTACCCGGATCGACTCCGGCACCCTCGGCGATCATCGCGTGCTGCACCAGCATCCGGTACTCGCCGTGGATCGGGATGAAGTGCCGCGGCTTCGCGAGCCCGAGCATCAGCTTCAGCTCCTCGCGCGACCCATGGCCCGAGACGTGGCAGTGCTTGACCGGCTCGTAGTGGACCATCGCCCCCTCTTTGAAGAGGTTGTCGATCGTCCGCGCCACGGCCTCCTCGTTGCCCGGGATCGGCGACGCGGACACGATCACGGTGTCGCCGGGCTCGATCGTGACGTTGCGGTGATCGCGATTGCTCATCCGCGTCAGCCCGGACATCGGTTCGCCCTGCGAGCCGGTCGTCATCACCACCAGGTCGCGCCCCGCGAGCCGGGAGAGTTGGTCGCGCTTGACGAGCGTTCCGTCGCGCGCGTCGAGGTACCCCAGCTCGAGCGCGATCGCGACGTTCTGCTCCATCGTCCGGCCGAGCGCGATCATGCGGCGGCCGTGCTCGGCGGCGGCGTCGATCACCTGCTGGATGCGACCGATGTTGCTGGCGAAGGTCGCGACGATGACCCTGCCGCCGGCCTCCCCGATCAGTTGGCGGATAGAGTCGCCGACCGTCTGCTCGGAGAGCGTGTAGCCGTCCTTCTCGGCCCGTGTCGAGTCCGACAGGAGGAACTCGACGCCGGCGTTACCGATCTCGGCGATGGCGCCGAGGTCGACCCGCCGGCCGTCGGGAGGCGTGTGGTCGAACTTGAAGTCACCGGTGTGGACGACGGTCCCCAACGGTGTCCGGATGCCGAACCCGACGCCATCCGGAATCGAGTGGCTCACGCGGAACGGCAGGATGTCGAACGGACCGATGCGGAACGCGGCGCCCGGCTCGATGAGCTCGAGGCGCGTCTGTTCGAGGAGTTTGACCTCCTTGAGCTTGCCGGTGATGAGGCCACGCGTCAGTTGCGTGGCGTATACCGGCACGCCTGGCAGCCTGGGGAGCACGTACGGCAGGGCGCCGGTGTGGTCCTCATGGCCGTGCGTAAGGACGATCGCCGCGATCCGGGAGCGGTTCTGCTCTAGGTACGAGACGTCCGGAATGACGAAGTCGATCCCGAGCATGTCCGGCTCGGGGAACGCGAGCCCACAGTCGACGACCAGGATTCGGCCATCGGCCTCGATGGCGGTGATGTTCTTGCCGACCTCGCCGACGCCACCGAGCGGGATGATGCGAAGCGTGTCCGTGCCTCCTAGAAGAGCTTCATCTGTTCAACGCCGTCGACCGCCCTAGCCACGGCATGGAGAGCGGGTCGCGAGGGCTCGAGTGCGGCACGCGCCTCGAGCAGCGCGGCAGGGAGCCGCCGCACGTCGGCGAACAGTGTCGCCCGCAGTGATCCCTGGTGGAGCGCCGCAGCCGGATGGTACATCGGGAAGACGAAGCGGCCGCCCGAGCGTTGCAGCGTTCCGTGGACGCCACCGATCCGCGCACCGGGGAGATACCGCTGCAGCGAGTGCCGCCCGAGCGTGACCACCACCGCCAAGTCCAGCGCCCGCTCCTGGCGATCGAGGAACCCGGCACAGGCCGCGACCTCCTCCGGGAGCGGATCCCGGTTCCCCGGCGGGCGGCACTTCACGACGTTGGTGATGAAGACGTCGCCTCTCTCCCAGCCGATGCTCGCGAGGAGCTCCTCAAGAAGCTGGCCGGCCGGGCCGATAAAGGGTCGACCCTGGCGGTCCTCGTGGAATCCGGGGCCCTCGCCGACGACGAGGACGTCGCTGATCGGGTTGCCCTCACCGGGGACGGCGAGCGTCCGACCGCGCACGAGGCCACAGCGCGTGCATCCCCGCACCTCCGCCGCCACAGCGGCCAGCGCCCCGTCGCCCATCGGTCACATCTTGGCAGGGCGCGCCATCATCGCGCCGGGACTACTCGCGATCGGCACCCGCCTTCGCCATGTGCCGCTCCATCGCGGCGCGCCGGCTGAGGTTTACGCGTCCCATGCGGTCGATCTCGGTGACGACGACCATCAGCTCGTCGCCGATCGACACCACGTCCTCGACCCGCGGCACGCGGTAGTCAGCGAGCTGGCTGATGTGGACCAACCCTTCCTTTCCCGGAAGGATCTCGACGAACGCCCCGAAGTTCATGATCCGGGTAACCTTGCCGAGGTACTCCTTGCCGACCTCGACGTCGCGCGTCAACCCCTCGATCCAGCGGATCGCGCGCTGCGCGCCTTCCCCTGAGACCGATGCGATCTGGACGGTCCCGTCGTCCTCGACGTTGATCTCGGTCTCCGTCTCCGCGGTGATCTGACGGATCACCTTGCCTCCCGGGCCGATGATGTCGCGGATCTTGTCGACGGGGATCTTGAGCGTCACGATCCGTGGCGCGTACGGCGAGAGCTCGCTGCGGCTGGCGCTGATCGTCGATGTCATCTTGTCCAGGATGAAGAGCCGCGCCACGCGCGCCTGCTCGAGCGCGTCGCGCATGATGTCGGTCGTGATCCCCTGGACCTTGATATCCATCTGGAGCGCGGTGACGCCCTCCGCGGTCCCGGTGACCTTGAAGTCCATATCGCCGTACGCGTCTTCCTTGCCGGTGATGTCGGTGAGCACCTTGTAGCGACCGGTCTTCGGGTCGGAGATCAGCCCCATCGCCGCACCCGCCACCGGCGCCTTGATCGGGACGCCGGCGTCCATCAAGGCCAGGGTGCTTCCGCACGTGCTGGCCATGGACGTCGAACCGTTGCTGCTGACCACCTCGCTGACGACCCGAATGACGTACGGGAACTCGTCCTGGCTCGGCAGCACCGGCAGGATCGCGCGCTCGGCGAGCGCGCCGTGTCCGATCTCCCGCCGGCCGGGCCCGCGCATGAACCGCGACTCCCCCACCGAGTAGGGCGGCATGTTGTAGTGGTGGATGTAGCGCTTCTCGGTCTCCGGCGAGATGGTGTCCATCCGCTGGACGTCGCTCGACGGGCCTAGCGTGGCGATCGAGAGCGCCTGCGTCTGTCCGCGGGTGAAAAGCCCCGAGCCGTGCGTGCGCGGCAGCAGCCCGACCTCGGCGCTGATGGGCCGGATCGTCTTCGAGTCGCGGCCGTCGATACGGACGTCCTCGGCGAGCACCAGCTCACGGACGGTGTTCTTGGTCAGGACGTCGATGAGCGGACCGCCGATGCCGTGTCGGCGACGGATGTCCTCGAGGCGGTCGCCCTGCTCGGCGCGGTTGTAGCTCTCGCGTGCGCGGCGCACCTCGTTCGCGATGTCCGAGCGGATCGCGTCGAGCCGCTCGGGGAGCCGTTCGGTCAGGTGCACGAACAGCTCGGCTGTGGCGCGCGCGTCGGGCATCGCGCGGTGCGCCGGGCCATGCTCGCGTCCGAACGCGAAGTGGTAGATGTCCGCCAGCCGATAGCTCCCCGCGTCGGGATACAGCTGCGAGGCGAGCTCGACGGTGTCGTAGAAGGTCGGCTCCCAGGTCACGTCCGTGGGAAGGTGCCGCTTCAGGAACGGGACGTCGAATGCGACGTTGTGCGCCACGACAGGCGCGTCGCCGATCCACTCGGTGAGCCGCGGCAGGATGTCCGCCGCCGTGGGCGCGCTCGCGACGTCGTTGTCCGAGATCCCGTGGATCTGGTGCCCCACGATCGCGCGGCCCGGATTCACCAGTGACTCGAACTCGTCGACCACCTGCCCGTCGCGCAGGCGCAGGGCTGCGATGTCGACGATGTACCCGTTCTCCGGCTTCATCGACGTTGTTTCGACGTCGAGCGCGACGAACTCGGGTCCTCCGCCGTTCCCGGCCAGCTGGCCCGCCAGCTTGACGATCGAGTCGGCCTTGGGCCCGACGAATGGGACCTTCTTGGGTGTCCCCGCAGCGGTCACGAGGCGATCCTGGAGGCCAATAGACTTCTGGAGCTCGACATGGCCATAGGTGATCGCATCGGCCATCCGGTCCTCGGCCAGCATTCGGGCGCCCGCCTCGACCATCATCACCGCGTCGCGTGTTCCGGCTACGACGAGGTCGAGGTCGCTGTCGACGAGCTGCGGAATGGTGGGGTTCGTGACGAACTCGCCGTCGATGTAGCCGACACGGACGGCCCCCAGCGGACCCTGGAACGGTATGTTGCTGATCGCCAGCGCCGCCGACGCGCCGTTGATGCCGAGGATGTCGGGGTCGTTCTCCTGGTCCGCGGAAAGGACGGTCAGGACGAGCTGGACGTCATTCCGATACCCCTTCGGGAAGAGCGGCCGTATCGGCCGATCCGTCAGCCGCATCGCCAGGATCGCCTGCTCGGAGGGCCGCGACTCGCGCTTGATGAACCCGCCCGGAATCTTGCCGGCGGCGTACATCCGCTCCTCGTAGTCGATCGTCAGTGGGAAGAAGTCCTGCCCTTCCCGCGGCTCCTTGCTCCCGACCGCGGTCGCGAGGATCACAGTGTCGCCGTAACGGACGAGGACGGCCCCGTCGGCCTGCTCGGCGAGCTTACCGGCTTCGAGGGAGAGCATGCGCCCTCCGATCTCGGCCTCCATCTTGATAGACACACGTTCCTCCAAGTCAATTCGCATGCGCAGCCGCGCATTGGCACGCAGGGGTGTTGGCAACCGCGGCGGGTTGCGGCGGCCTGCGCGAGGCGCCGACGGGTCGTGCCCGTGTCGCGTCGGTATCAATTGAGCCCGCGCGCTTTGCGTGGGCGGCCCGAGAGTCTCGTTAGCGGCGCAGTCCCAACCGGCCGATCACGGCCCGGTATCGATCGACGTCCTTGCGCACGAGGTAGGCGAGCAGGCGTCGGCGTTGGCCGACGAGCTTGAGCAGGCCCCTGCGCGAATGGTTGTCGTTCTGGTATGTGCGCAGGTGCTCGGTCAGCAACTTGATCCGCTCGGTCAGGAGCGCGATCTGGACCTCGGGTGATCCGGTATCGCCGTCGTGTGTGGCGTAATCCCCGACGACCGCGCTCTTGGGTTCCCGGGCGAGCGGCACTACTTCCTCCATTGTTTTCTCTTTTTCTTCCGGCGAAATGGTATCAGACGAAGCGCCCGATGGCGATGTCGATCACGCCGGCGGGCCCGGTCGCCGGACGTCGAAGTGGATGCGTGCGCGGAGTGGCTCGTCGGCCGGCGCCGTGGGTCGCGTGAAGCCGACGCGCAGAGCATCCACGGCGATCTCGAGGACCCCCGGCTCGGGGCCGTGCGATACGCCCTGAATCGAGACCGGATACCGGCCAGGCGGGGGCAATGCGGCGAGATAACCGGGCGCGAGTGTCCACAACGCCGCGCCTGACGCCGCGAGCTCGCCGGTGACCGCGTGGCGGCGCCCGAGCAGGTGCGCGGCGCGATGGAGGTCGCCCGCGGCCACCGCAGCGCGTGCCCGCGACGACGATATCGGCTCCCCCGCCTCGCGCACGATCGCCGCCTCGTGAACGGTGATCCCGCGCTCCCTGCCTATCTCGACCGCCCGGGCGAGCGTGCCCGCCCTACGATGGCCGAACGCGCTCTCCGCCGTCATGACGAGGGTGCGGATCCGGACCGCCGGCGCCACCGCCTCGAGGAACTCCTCGGGCGACAGGCGGCTCAGGCGCACGTCGAACTCGACCACCATCGCGCTGACCCGCTCTGCAGCGACCAGGCGGGCGGTCTCCGATGGCGCGGTGAGGCGAGCGACGCGCGTCCCGCGCGCAACGCGCGTCCCGCGCGCAACCACTTCGCGCGGGTGCGGGTCGAGGAGAATCGCTACGGGTTCGACCGCGAGCGCCGCGGCGGCGTCGCGGAGCGCTTGGAGGAGCGTCTGGTGTCCCCGGTGGACCCCGTCGAAGACACCGATCGCCACGGCCGCATCACCAAGCGGCGGCAGCGCGTCGAGACGCGCGCGCGGGACGTCCGCCGTCACGTGCCGGACGACGGCGGAATGACCTTGATCGGGACCAGCGCGCTGGCGCTCGCGGCGCCGACGCCCAGCAGACGCCCGGCGAAGAGCACCGCGACCCTGCCATCCGGCCAGGCGCCGCGAACGCCGGCGCCATTGACGAAGCGCCGCGCGTCGTCGTCGAGCAGCTCCACGCTCGGAAGCCGCAGGAGGGGAACGAGTGGCTCGACCGCTTCGGCGAGCCTGCCATCGCTGGCCAGCTCCTCGAGCTCGAGCGGCGTGTGTGACGCCTCGACCCGCAGCCCCGCGGCTTCCGTGCGTCGGAGCGCCCCGAGATGGCCCCCGCATCCGAGCCGATCGCCCAGATCCCGGGCGATCGAACGAACGTACGTCCCGGCCCGGCAGTGGAGCGCGATCGCAACGTCCAGCCACCCGTCTCCGCGAACGACCGATCGCAGCTCGATCGCGTGCACCGTAACGGTGCGTGGCGGAACGTCGAGCGCCTCTCCCGCGCGCGCCGCTCGATACGCCGTCCGGCCGCCGACCTTCCGCGCCGAGTACGCGGGTGGGCGCTGGGCGTGGCTGCCGACGAAGGTGCGCAGCTCGCGCGCGATCGTGTCACGCTCGGGCAGCGGGGCGCCCGTCGGCGTGACCGGACCCTCGGCGTCATCGGTCGCCGAGATCGCGCCGAGCCGGATCGTGGCTTCGTATCGCTTGTCGCCGCCGCTCAACTCCTCGCTGAAGCGAGTCGCGTGGCCGACCAGGATGGGGAGCACCCCGGAAGCGAGCGGATCGAGTGTGCCGGCGTGACCGATACGCCGAATGCCGGTCAGCCGGCGCACGAGACCGACCATGTCATGAGAGGTCGGGCCGACCGGCTTGTCGAGGTTAACGACCCCCAGCATCGCTTCGGACGAGCTCCCGAACGCACTCCGCGAGGATCCGCTCCACGGCCTCGGGAAGCGGGGCCGGCACCGTGCAGCCGGCTGCGCGTGCGTGCCCGCCGCCACCGAAGGCACCCGCGATCGCGACGGCGTCGGCGCGCTCCGTGGTGCGGATGCTCACGCGCGCCGCATCCGGTTCCGTTGCCTTCATGAGGACGGTGACGTCAGCCGCACGCGTGCTCGCCAGCAGGTCGACGAACCCCTCCGAGTCGCTGGGCTGGGCGCCGGTCTCGTCCAGCATTTCGCGTGTCAGCGAGGCGAACACGATCCGGCCGTCGAGCCGCTGGTCGATGCCCGTCAGCATCCGACCCCACAGCGCGAGCGTCGAGAACGGCTTGTCGAGATAGATCGCTCGGTTGATCGCGGACAGCGGCGCTCCCGCCTCGACCAGGTCGGCGGCGACGCGCAGCGTCCGGGGCGTCGTGTTCGGGTGCGAGAAGCAATGCGTGTCTTGGACGATCCCCGCAAGCAGGACGGTCGCCAGCTCGGCATCCGGTGAGATCGCGAGCGAGGGAAGGAGAAGGGCGATGACTTCGCACGTCGCGGCGGCTGCCGGATCGACCACGTTGACGGCGCCGTATCCGGGGTTGCTGACGTGATGGTCGATGTTGACGATTCGTGACGGGTCGAGCCATGCCGCCCACTCGGTTCCCACCTGACCGCCGACGCGCGTCAGGTCTCCGGCATCCACGACGACTGTGAGATCCGGCTCGAACGCCGGCGCCGTGCGCACGTGCTCGATGCCTGGCAGGAAGGCCAGCGCGGGTGGTGGCGCGTCGACGCAGACGACCTCCGCTTCCTTGCCGAGTCGCTGCGCGATGAGTCGAATCGCGAGAGCCGCGCCGAGCGTGTCGGCGTCAGGGTTCTCGTGCGAGAACGCAGTGATCCGTCGCGCGGCGCGGAGCTCCGCCGCCGCACGGACCGCGTCCGAGCCGGCGCGGGGTGGCGCGCTGGTGGCCGTCACTCGTCGTCGGCCCGCTCGCGGTCGGCCGGATCCAGATCGGCCAGGAGCCGCAGGACGCGATCGCCCGACTCGATCGAGTCGTCGTGGCGCACCGTGAGCTGCGGCACGTACCGGAGTTGCAGCCGATCGCCCAACCGTCGCCGAAGCCAGGGGGTGGCGTCCCGGAGTCCACGCATCGTCTCCGCTCGCTCGTCCGCGCTCCCGAGGACGGACACCCATACCCTCGCGTGCCGGAGGTCCTTCGACGTCTCCACTCGCGTGACCGTGGCGAACCCGACGCGCGGATCGCGCAGCTCGCGCTGGAGCAGGTCCATGACCTCGTGCTGGATGCGGTGATCGATCCGGACGGTCCGCTGGGTCATTGTCAGGCGGGCGGCTCCGCCCTCAGCGCGTACGCCTCGAGGATGTCTCCCTCCGCGATCTCAAAGTTTCCGGCCAGGCCGATGCCGCACTCGAAGCCGGCGGCGACCTCGCGTACGTCGTCCTTGAAGCGGCGCAACGTCTCGACCCGCGTGTCGTCGACCACGGCGCCGCCGCGCATGACGCGGATCTGGCCGCCGCGAGCGATGCGCCCGTCGAGGACATAGCTCCCCGCGATGAGTCCGGCCTTTCCGGCACGGATGATCTGGCGGATCTCGGCGTGGCCCTCCACGACCTCCACCATCTCGGGCTGCAGCATCCCCCGCAGCGCCTTCTGGAGATCGTCGGTGAGCTGGTAGATGATGTCGTAGGTCCGCACGTCGACGCCCGATGCCTCCACGGCACGCGCGGCTCCGGGATCGACGCGTGTGTTGAAGCCGATGACCACGGCTTCCGACGCCGAGGCGAGCAGCACGTCGGACTCGTTGATGTCACCCGCGCCCTCGCGGATGATGTTGACCCGGACGTCGCCCGTGTTGAGGGCCTCGAGCGCATGACGGATCGCGCCGAGGGATCCCTGCACGTCGGTCTTGAGGACGATCCGCAGCTCCTTGACCTGTGCCGCCTGGATCTGCGACGAGATGTCTTCGAGCGACATGGGTACGCGACCGTCGCCGCCTCCGGCGGCACGCGCGGCGCTCTCGATCCGCGTCCGAGCCTCGCGCTCATCGGCGACCACCCGGAGGATCTCGCCCGCCTCCGGGACGTCGGAGAGGCCGAGTATCTCGACCGCGCTCGACGGTCCCGCGGTCTTGACCCGCTCGCCCGCTGCGGTGGTCATGGCGCGCACCCGCCCGCTCGTCCGACCGACCATCACCGCGTCGCCCGTCTTGAGTGTGCCGTTCTGGATCAGCGCCGTCGCCACCGGACCGCGACCGCGATCCATCTTCGACTCGACGATCGTCCCGACCGCCGGCCGGTTCGGGTTGGCTTTGAGATCCTGGAGATCGGCCACCAGGGTAACCATCTCCATCAGGTCGTCGAGCCCAGTCTGCTCCCGCGCCGAGACCGGGACGGCAATGACGTCGCCGCCGTACTCCTCGATGAGCACGCCGATGTCGGCGAGCTCCTGCTTCACGCGGTCGGGGTTCGCATCGGGCTTATCGACCTTGTTGATGGCCACGACCATCGGGACGCGCGCGGCGCGCACGTGGTCGATGGCCTCGCGGGTCTGCGGCATCACACCGTCGTCCGCCGCTACCACGATGATCGCAATGTCCGTGACCTGCGCGCCGCGTGCGCGCATCGCGGTGAACGCCTCATGACCCGGCGTGTCGAGGAACACAATCCGGCGCCCCTTGTGCTCGACCTGGCTCGCGCCGATGTGCTGGGTTATGCCTCCCCGCTCCCCCGCCGCGACCTTGGTGCTGCGGATGGCGTCCAGGAGGCTCGTCTTGCCGTGGTCGACGTGGCCCATGATCGTCACGACGGGCGCGCGCGCGACGAGATCGGCCTCGTCGTCCGCGGTCCACAGCGGAGCCTTGGCGGCGGCGCTCTCCGCGCCGGCACCTGGCGCGACGAGTTCCGGCTGTTCGTCCGTGGCTGCCCTGGCGCCGCGGTCGGCCGTCTCGAACCCAAGCTCGCCAGCGATCAGCGAGGCCGTGTCATGGTCCACAGACTGGTTGATCGTCGCAAAGATGCCGTTTCGGATGAGCTCCTTGATGATGTCGGCGTGGCTCACACCGAGCAGTTCAGCGAGCTCCTTGACGGAGATCGACGACGGCAGCTCGATCGGTCCCCCGGTTCGCACGATGGGCGCCGCCGGCACCTCCACGACCGCCTGCGCGCTCCCGCCGCTCGGCTTGCGCCGCGGTCCGCGCTGGGGTCGCGGCTGATACCTACGCGGTGGCACGCGAGACCTCGTCGACGATTCCGGCCTCGGGTCGCACCCCGAGCGCCCGCTGCACCGCGGCCGCCAGGCGCTCGCCGTCGCGGCACGCGGCTTCGCCGCAGACGTACGTGCCCCGACCCGGTGACCGTCCGGTCGGATCGAAGCCGATGGCGCCCTCGGGGCCGCGCACCACGCGGGTCATCGACCGCTTCGGGCGGACCTGCCGGCAGACGGCGCAGGTGCGCATCGGCACGTGGTCAGGCCGGCGTCTCGGCATCGGTCCTCACCTCATTCTCCGCGGCATCCACCTGTGCGACCTGCTCGGCGAACTCCCCGCTGGACGCCTCGTCCTCGGCGTCGAGGGTCGAGTCACCCGCACCGATCGGCGCGGCCATGGGCTCGGGCGTGCTTCCGGCCGAGGCAGCGGCCTGGGCCACGCCGGTGTCGGAACGAATGTCGATCCGCCATCCGGTCAGCTTGGCGGCGAGGCGCGCGTTCTGCCCCTCCTTGCCGATCGCCAGCGACAGCTGGCGCTCCGGGACGATGACGTTGGCGATCTTGCGCTCCTCATCGATCCGGACGCTGAGCACCTCGGCCGGCGACAGCGCCTCGGCGACGTAGCGCGCCGGATCGTCGTACCAGAAGACGATGTCGACCTTCTCGCCGCCGAGCTCGGCTACGATCGCCTGGATCCGCGACCCACGCTGGCCGACGGCGGCGCCCTTGGCGTCGACGCCTTCCTGGCGACTCTCCACCGCGACCTTCGAGCGGCTCCCGGCCTCGCGCGCGATGCCGCGGATCACGACCGACCCGTTGTAGATCTCCGGGATCTCCATCTCCATCAGCCGCCGGAGGAAGCCGCGATGCGTCCGGCTGGCGAAGATGAGCGGACCTTTCACGCTGCGCCGCACCTCCAGCACGTAGACCTTGAGGTGCTGCCCCAGCCGGTACGTCTCGTTCGGCGGCTGCTCGCTCACCGCGAGGACCGCCTCGACGCCCTTGCCCATGTCGAGGATCACGGCCGAATCAGTCGTGCGCTGCACGACGCCGGTCATGATCTCGCCCTCGCGGCTAGCGTACTCGCCGTACACGACCTCGCGCTCCGCCTCGCGGAGCCGCTGCCGGTAGACCTGGCTGGCGGTCTGTGCCGCGATCCGACCCAGATGCTCCTTGCTGACGTCCTCAGGGATCCGCACGCGACCGCCCACACCCACTGAGGGGTCGACCTTCTGAGCGTCTGCGACGGCCATCTGAAGCTCCGGATCCTCTACTTCCGAAGCCGACGCCACGACTTCTTTTTCACGGAAGACGCTGATCTTTCCGGTGTCGGGGTCGACCTTGACGACCACGTTCTCGTTGCCTTCGTCGTTGCGGCGGTATGCAGACTCGATCGCCTGCTCGAGCGTCTCGAGGAGGATCTCCTTCGAGACGCCCTTCTCGGCGTTGAGCTGGAGCAGCGCCCCAACGAAGTCTCGGCTCACGAACTGACTCCCGATGTGCGAAAGAAAAACGTGGGATGGCGAACCGACCCACGTTTGGTGAAAACCCGTATCCGATTCGGCGACGCCGCGCGCCGGCCCGAAGTATAGCAGCCGCCGGCGATCGTGGCCACCGGCCGGGGTCAGGCGCCGAAGAGGCGGCCGATGTCCCTGATCGAGACGAGGATGATGAGCGCGAGCAGGACGGCGAAGCCGGTGAGGTAGATGAGCGCCTCACGTTCCGCCTGTAGGCGGCGCCTCCGCACCGCCTCGAGAAGGACGACCATGATCCGCCCACCGTCCAGCGGCGGGAACGGCAGGATGTTGAGAACCGCGAGGTTCGTCGAGAGGAGGCCGATCCAAGCGAGCTGGATCGGTACGGCGAGGCCCAGGACGCGGCCGGTCTCCTGCGCGATGCCGATCGGTCCAGCGGCGTCGGGCGCGTCCGGGACGACGCCCAGCAGGCCGCCGACGGCGAGCGCCATGCCGCTCGGGATCTGGGACGCCACGGCCCACGTGAACGCGACTCCCTGCCCGAGCGCGCCGAGGACGCCCGGAGGGCGGAATTCGGGGTCGACGATCGTGCCGTCGCGCGGACGCCAGGTGAAGCCGATTGGTCCCTGTCCTGACGGCGTGTCCTCGGGACGCCGCGGGATGACAGTCAGCTCGAGCGTTGTGCCCGCGCGGTCGACACTTAGCTTGACCTCTGATCCGGCGCGGCTGTTGATGTACGCGGTCAGGTCGCGCGAGAGTGGGAACGAGCGCCCGTCGGCGGCGACGATGACGTCGTCGCGTGCGAGGCCGATGCGGGCCGCGGGGCTGTCAGGCGTGACCTCCTCGACGACCAGCGGGCCGCTCTGGACCTCAGTCGGGAAGCTCGCGTACGCCGAGAACATGACCATCGCCAGGAGGAAGTTCATCCCGACGCCGGCGGCAAGCACGAGCACGCGGACCCAGATCGGCTTCCGGTTGAAGGCGCCTGCCAGCGCGGCTTCGATCTCGGCCGGCGACGCGCCGCGCTCCTGCATGCGCCGAAGCTCGAGATCCCCGTCTTCGCCGAGCATCTTCACGAAGCCGCCGAGCGGGATCCAGTTGACCGAATACCGCGTGCCGTGCCACGTCACGGACGCGATCCGCGGCGGAAACCCGATGCCGAACTCCTGCACGGTGATGCCGGCGCGCTTGGCGCTGATGAAGTGGCCCAGCTCGTGGACCAGGATCAGGACGAAGAGCACGCCCGCGAAGGCGAGCAGGGTCGCGACGACGCCCATTGGAGAGCCCTCAGGCCGGGAGATCGACCGCCACTGCCCGGCGGACGTCGGCGTCCAGCACGCTGATGTCGTCCAGGTCGGGCTCGGCGTCGGCGCCGAAGCGGTCGACCGCTCGGCTCAGGACGGATGCGATGTCCGCGAAGGCGATCCGGCCGTCGAGGAACGACTCGACCGCCACCTCGTCGGCTGCATTGACGACGGCGCCACGGTTGCCGCCAGCTTCCGCAGCGGCCCGCACGATCCGATAGGCCGGGTATCGGTCCTCGTCGAGCCGATGGAACTCGAGCGACGGCCACTCCTCGGGCGTGCCGGCGGGCGCGGGTGACGGCATCCTCTCGGGGTAGGTGAGGGCGTACTGGATCGGGAGACGCATGTCCGGAAGACCGAGCTGCGCCTTGTACGAGCCGTCGACGAACTCGACCAGCGAGTGGACGACGCTCTGGGGGTGGATCACCGCGGCGATCTTACTGTAGGGCAACCGGTACAACCATCGCGCCTCGATCGCCTCGAAGGCCTTGTTGACCAGCGTGGCCGAGTCGATCGTCACCTTGGGTCCCATGCGCCACGTCGGGTGTGCGAGGGCCTGCTCCGGCGTGATGCCTGCCATCGCGCCGGGCTCGCGGCGGAGGAACGGCCCACCGCTGGCGGTGAGGACGAGTCGAGCGACGTGGCCGCGCTCCTCGCCCGCGAGGCACTGCCAGATCGCTGAGTGCTCCGAGTCGATAGGACGGAGCCGGTCGAGCGGGTCGGCATCGATCTCGTCGAGGGCGCGCGCGACGAGGTGACCGCCCGTGACGAGGGCT
>JBHENJ010000005.1:0-10107 GCA_046262115.1 Candidatus Limnocylindria bacterium
AAGCGCTCGGATTCCGGCCCAGCCAGCTACCTCGGCACCGACGAGGAGGATCGCGTAAAAGCCCACACGGAGCACGTCCCCGGTGGTGACGAGAGATGCGAGCGCTCCGGGGTACAGCGCGTAGTGCAACTGGCTGAACGCCGCGACGATCAACCCAACGGATAGGTACGCATGAGTCACGTCGCCGTCGCGAATGTACACGCGCCGGTAGACGAGCGCGGCAATCACGAACACCGCCGCCACGGCTGACTGGATCACCAGGCCCGGAGCCGTGACGGCCGCCAAATCCGACGGAAGATCACCATTGGGAGTCAGCTCTTCAACCGCGCGGGTGCTGACGAGAGGCGGCAAAACGTCCTGCATGCGCAGGGCGACCATGAACAGAGCGAGCACGATCGCTGTCGGCACAACGGCGATCACCGGCGGCACCGACCGCGGCCGCCACTCGCGGATCATGGAGAGACCACCAAGGAGGAGCAGACCCGCTGCGACCAGCCGCGCCACGGTCCAGATGTAGAGCGCACCCTGGTGGGGATCGCCGAGCGTCATCCCGAGCTTCCCTTCGACGCGAAGCGCTACCACCGCAACGAACACAGCATTGAGTGCAGTAAGGACGAGAAAGGCGCTCGACTGGTACAACCTGGCAATCCGGTGATCTTCGCGAAACTGGATCCACGTAAGCCCGGCGATTCCGGTCGCTATGAGCGTCGCAGCGCTGTTGATAATGAGATCCAGGCGGTCATCGGCCACCACGACTGAGCCGTGACGGTTCAGGACCACGCCGACCGTCAGCGCGGAGAGAGCGACGCCGACCGCAACGAGGGCGATCGTCAAACGCTGACCGGACTCATTCACGAACCGAAGATGATAATCGTCCCGCAAAGGCCACGGCCGTTTCAATGCGAAAACGCCCCGGCCTTCCGGCCGGGGCGTTTGACTACAGAGTCCGAGACGGGTTCTAGTAGTCCATCCCTCCGCCGCCCATGCCGCCCGGCATGGCGGCTGCCTTGTCCTTCTCCGGTAGGTCGGTGACGATCGTCTCGGTCGTGAGCAGCAGGCTCGCGACCGAGGCGGCATTCTCCAGCGCGGAGCGCGTCACCTTGGCCGGGTCGATGATGCCGGCCGCGAACATGTCGACGTACTCGCCCTTCTGGGCGTCGTAGCCATGGCCCGCCGGGAGCTTGCGCACCGCGTCGACCACGACCGATCCCTCCTGGCCGGCGTTGATCGCGATCTGGCGGAGGGGCTCCTCGAGCGCTCGCCGCAGGATAGCCACACCCGTCGCCTCATCGTTGAGCGCCTCGACGCGATCCAGCGCCGGGACGGCGTGGATCAGGACCGAGCCGCCACCGGCGACCATGCCCTCCTCGACGCCCGCGCGGGCCGCCGACAGCGCGTCCTCGATGCGGTGCTTCTTCTCCTTCAGCTCGACCTCGGTGGCCGCGCCGACCTTCAGCACCGCGACGCCACCGGATAGCTTCGCCAGCCGCTCTTGGAGCTTCTCGCGGTCGAAGTCGGAGGTGGTGTCCTCGATCTGCAGCTTGATCTGGCTGATGCGCGCCTTGATCGCCTCCTCGGACCCCTTGCCCTCCACGATGGTGGTGGTGTCCTTGGTCGCCGTCACGCGGCGCGCCTGGCCCAGATCCTCGAGCTGGACCGAGTCGAGCTTTCGGCCGATCTCCTCGCTGATGACCCGCGCGCCGCTGAGCGTCGCGATGTCCTCGAGCATCGCCTTGCGGCGATCGCCGAAGCCGGGCGCCTTCACCGCGAGCACGTTGACGGTGCCGCGCAGCTTGTTGACGATCAGCGTCGCAAGCGCCTCACCCTCGACGTCCTCGGCGATGATGAGGAGCGGCCGACCGACCTGGACCACCTTCTCGAGCGTCGGCAGGATGTCCGCCACGGCGCTGATCTTCTTGTCGGTCACCAGGATCATCGGGTTGTCGAGCGTCGCCTCGAGCTTGCCGCCATCGGTCGAGGTGACCATGTACGGGCTCACGTAGCCCCGGTCGAGCTGCATGCCCTCGACGTACTCCTTGTCGAGCTTCAGCCCCTGGCTCTCCTCGACGGTCACCACGCCGTCCTTGCCGACCTTGTCCATGACCTCGGCGATCATCTGGCCGATCTCGGGGTCGCGGGCGCTGATGGCGGCGATGTGCGCGATGTCCTCGGTCGTCTCGACCGGCTTCGACAGCTGCTTGATCTCTTCGATCACGGCCTGCACGGCGCGATCGATGCCGCGCTTGAGACCCATGGGGTTTGCCCCGGCGGTGACGTTCTTCAGACCTTCGGTGACGATCGCCTGGCCGAGCACGATCGATGTCGTCGTCCCGTCGCCCGCGACGTCATTTGTCTTGGTCGCCGCCTCCTCGAGGAGCTGCGCGCCCATGTTCTCGTACGGGTCCTCCAGCTCGACGTCGCGCGCGATGGTCACGCCGTCGTTGGTGATCGTCGGCGCGCCGTACTTCTTGTCGAGCAGCGCATAGCGGCCGCGGGGCCCGAGCGTCACCTTGACCGCCTCGGCCATCTTGTCGACGCCGCGCTTCAGCGCGCGTCGAGCCTCTTCCTCGAACAACAGTTGCTTTGCCACGATGCTCTCGTCTCCTCCTGCTGACTTATGCGCCGATGCGGGGCGCTGTGCGATCGCTTATTCGATGACGGCGAGGACGTCCTTCTGCGACAGGATCAGGAGGTCTTCGTCCTCGATCTTGAACTCGGTGCCGGCGTACTTCTGAAAGAGGATCTTCTGACCGGGCGAAACGTCCATCGCCTCGCGCGATCCGTCGTCGAGCGTGCGCCCCGGTCCGACCGAGATGATCGTGCCCTCCTGCGGCCGCTCCTTGGCGGTGTCGGGCAGGACGATGCCGCTGCGCGTCATCTCCTCGCGCGGCGTCGGGCGGACGAGGACTCGGTCGCCCAGTGGCTTCAGCTGGGTCGCGGTGCCAGTCACCATCATGGTCATCGGTGCGTGCTGCCTCCTCGGTCTGTGTGCATGGTCTTACGTGGGCTCTGCCGTGCCGCGGATCGGGCGCCCCGCGCGGCTCGTGCGGCCGGAAAGCGGGCGTTGGCACTCGCGTCGGTAGAGTGCCAGCAGGCTACCAGAGGCCGGGTCGCGGTGTCAAGGCAAAGAGAACGCGGCGCCGGGGCCGGCGCCGCGTCCTCGCGATTGGTTCAGCCGACGAGGTCAGGCCACGTCGACGAGCCTCCACTGGCTGCTCGGAGCGGACGGCAGCGCATTGCCGCCGCCACCGCCACCGCCGCCACCGCCACCGTTCGTGTTGCCGCCGCCGTCCTGGTTGAAGACGAGGAAATAGAGCAGCAGGATCACGACGACGACCGCGACGAGGATGCCGATGATGAGGCCGGCTCCGTATCCGCCACCGTCACCGGCGACGACTGGGCCACCGGTGCCACCGGGATTTACGTTGACTTGTCCCATCGAGGCGAGCCCTCCTTTCGCGAGTGACGGGAAAGCAACCGGCGTGCCAGTCGAAGAGTTTCAGCGGCTGACGAGGGCGGCGTAGGCGAGGGCGACGTCGCGCGCGATCGCATCGGTCGTCGTACCCCGAGCTCGCGCGAGTGCTGCCGCGACGCGGACCACCGTCGTGGGCTCGTTTCTCCGGTCAGATCCCGGCCCGAGCCACGGCGCATCGGTCTCCGTCAGGTACGCGCCGCCCGGGGCGTCCGCGGCGGCGTGAAGCTGCTCACGTCCCGACGAGAAGGTCACGGGCAGCGCGAATGACACCAGGAACCCACCCGCGGTCAGCGTCTTCGCCATCGCGCGGTCGCCGGAGAAACAGTGCAGGACGCCTCGGGCAGTGGCGTCGCGGCGGCCGCCCCAACCGAGCAGCGCGGCGGTGACCTCCGTGTGTGCGTCCCGGTCATGGACAACGACCGGAAGGCCCCGTGCGGCCGCGAGCGCGAGCTGCCGAGCCAGCCCGTCGCGCTGCGCGCCCGCGCTCGAGAGGTTGCGGTGGAAATCGAGGCCGATCTCGCCGATCGCCACGACCCCGCGTTCGCCGGCGAGCCCGTCGATCTCGTCCCAGTCGGCGGCCATCGCGTCTCCAGCGTGATGGGGATGGACGCCGACCGCGGCGTCGATCAGGTCGGGGTGGCGCGAAGCGAGGTCGATGGCTCGCGCCGACGACCGAGCGTCGTAGCCGGGGACGAGGATCCGGGTGATTCCCGCGTCGACCGCACGCGCGATGACGTCGTCGCGATCGGCGTCGAACGACTCGTGCTGGAGATGGCAGTGGGAGTCGATGGCGCCGTCGAGGCGCTGCGGTCCCTTCAGGGGCGAACCGCCTCCGGCGGCTCGATGCGCGGGAAGAGCGGCGAGGCGGTCCCGGCGTGCCACGCGGTCGGGCCGCTCCCCCACTCGACCAGCGCGTCGAGCCCCGGGCCGCCGGCGCATCGCTCGTCATACGGCCGCGGCGTGCCGAGTTGCTCGTGGAGCGCCGACGCGCTCGACGGCATGAACGGTGCGACCAGATGACCGAGGATGCGGCACGCCTCGCCCAGGTTGCCGAGTACCTGGCCGAGCCTCTCCGCATTGCCGTCTCGATGGAGCACCCATGGCGCCTGCGACTCGGCGTAGCCGTTCGCCGCGCGCACGAGCCCGTTGATCGCTGCGAGCGCCTGGTCGAACTGCAGCTCCCGCATCGCCGCGTGATAGTCGAAGACCGATTCCCCGGCCGCGGCCCGCAGCTCGCCGTCGGCGAGCTCACCACTCTCGGGCACCGCGATCAGTCCTTCGAGGTATCGGCCGGCCATCGAGAGCGTTCGATTCACCAGGTTGCCCAGGTCGTTGGCGAGATCGGCGTTGTAGCGCCGGACCATCGCCTCGAGCGTGATGTCGCCGTCCCGGTCGAACGGGATCTCGCGCAGGACGGCGTACCGCACACCGTCGATGCCCATCAGCGCGACCGCCTCGTCGGCATCGATGACGTTGCCGGTCGTCTTGCTCATCTTGCTGCCCTTCATAAGCATGAATCCGTGGGCGAACACGAGCCGCGGCAGCTCGATCCCCGCGCTGATCAGCATCACCGGCCAGTAGAGGCAATGGAACCGGGTGATGTTCTTGCCGATGACGTGAACGTCGGCGGGCCAGAACCGCTCAAAGAGGGCGCTCTTGGCGGGGAACCCGGCACCGGTCAGGTAATTCGTCAGCGCGTCGAACCAGACGTAGATGCGGTGCTCGGCGTCGCCGGGGAACGGGATCCCCCAGGTCGATCCGGATCGGCTGACGCTGAAGTCCTGCAGCCCATCGCGCAACCAGCCGAGCACCTCGTTGCGGAAATGCTCCGGCTCGCAGAAGCCTGGATTGTCGCGGTATAGGGCCTCGAGCCGATCCTGGTACGTGCTCAGCGCGAAGAAGTAGTTCTCCTCCTCGAGCCATTGCAGATCGAGCGTCGGGTGGTCGGGGCAGCGCCCGTCCACGATCTGCTGATCCGTCTTGAACTCATTGTCGCCGGGGCAGTACCACCCCGCATACGTTCCTTTGTAGATGTCGCCCGCGGCCCGGGCCCGCCGGACCATTTCGGTCGCGGCGGCAACGTGGTCGGGATCGGTCGTTCGGATGAAGCGGTCGTAGCTCACCCCGAAGCGGTCGAACGCGGATCGCCAGGTCGCGACCCAGCCGTCGACCATCCCACGCGGCTCCACGGCCTGCTCCCTCGCCACGCGCTCGATCTGGACCGAGTGCTCGTCGGTCCCGGTCTGGAATCGCACGTCGTCCCCGAGCAGCCGCCGGTAGCGCGCGAGCGCGTCCGATGCGATCACCTCGAAGAGCGAGTGCAACGGTGGGGGCGCGGCGGTCGGATAGAAGATCGCCGTGGTCAGGTAGAACGGAGTCGCCATCAGCTCGCGTACCGCCGGGCCGCCGTCAGTGGGCGCGGCCCTTGGGCCAGTACAGCTCCTTGCGCACGTTCTTCGCGTCGAAGCCGCGGGCCGACGCGAGCTCCTCGACGGCCGCGACCATGTCCGGATTGCCACACAGGTAGATCGTGGTGTTCGAGGTGTCGAGCCCGCAGCGCTGCATCTGCGCCTCGACGATAGTCTCGACGCGGCCGGTCGCGCCGGTCCAGGCGGGACACTCCTGCGGGCGCGAGATGGTAGGGACGTAGGTGAGCGGCAGCCGGCCGCTCGCCTCGACCCCCTCCATGTACTCCCGGTATCCAAGCTCGCGGTCGTAGCTCACGCCGTTGAGAAGGATCAGCTCCCGCCGCTCACCGCGACGCAGCAACGTCTCAACGAAACTGATGAACGGTGCGATCCCCGTCCCGGAGCTCACGAGGAGGCACTTCCGGCCGTCGGGCTGCAGCGTGAACTTTCCCTTCGCGCCCTTGATGTTGATCGGGTCGCCGACACCGCGCTGCCACAGCGGCGGGGTCAGCTCACCGGTCGGCACGAGTCGAATGAAGAATTCGTACTCGGGAATGCTGTCGACCGGCGAGCAGATCGACATCGGTCGCTGGATGAGCTTCTCGGGGCCCATCAGCCCCAGTGTCGCGTACTGCCCCGGCTCGAACGGAAACGGTGCCTCGAGCGCCCGGACCGACACGATCGCCAGGCCGTCGGTGAACTCGTCCCAGCGGGTGATGCGACCGTTGTACGGGTACTCGGCGGACATGCGGGCGGCGCCTCCAGCTGGCGTCGGGCACGTGCCCGGCAGCTCGTCGGGGCGTCGAGTATAGCGTCGCCTAGCTCGTCGGCCGCTCGATGCGCGGCTCTTCGTCGCCGCCGACAAGCCGGTTCCACAGCTCGTAGTCGGTGTCGCGCTTCGCCACGTACCGATTCGCCCTGCCGGCCTCTTGACCGCCGAGCGCCCTGAACGGCCCGCGCTCGGGAGCGTTCAGGTCGAAGTACGTCCCGCCCTGCTCGAGGCGGGCGCGCTCCTCGAGGATCGTCAGCCTGGCGAGCTGTTCCGCGTCGAGCCCATCGAGCTGCGACACGAGGCGCTTGTCGTCAGCGGCGCTCACGCTCTCATCCGCGTGACCGCCGACCGCGTCCGGCCGATCTAGTGGGGCGAGGTCCTCCGCGAACGGATCCGGCTCGGTATCGCGACCACGCGGGTTCGTCGCGCGCTCGCGGCGGACGTCGTGGGTCTGCGCGTGCCTCCCCTCGGGCCCACCGATGTCGGAATACGGCCGCCGCGCATCGCCGCGGCTGCGGTCGTCCTGCTTGCGCTTCGGCATCGGGTCCACCTTACCGCGTCGGGTTCCGGCGTGGCGCCCGCTCGGGCGTCGCGGGCGGTCGAGCGGCCACCGAAGCGTCACGCGGCGGTCGGGCGCCGCGGCGGAAAGCGAGGCGCGGACGCCGGTCGCGCGGAACGGCGCCCCCCAGGGACTAGATCGCGACGAGCGCCTCCGCGGGCTCGGCATCCGGCACGGTGCCGTCGGACGCCTCCGCCTCGGTCTCGCGCGCGTACTCCTTGCGGCGCCGGCCGCTGAGCATCTCGAGCGAGTTCACCACGACCTCCGTTTTCCAGTGGCGGACGCCGGCGTCGTCATCCCACTGCCGGGTCTGGAGCCGACCCTCGACGTCGACCAGTTGCCCCTTCGAGAGGTACTGTCCGCAGATCTCCGCGAGGCGATCCCAGGCCACCATGTTGTGGTACTCGGTGCGCTCTCCGGCGCCCTCGCCGCGGTACTCATTCGTGGCGACCACGAAGTTCGCCACCGGCTTTCCGCTGGGCAACGTCCGCAGCTCTGGGTCGCGCGTGAGCCGCCCGACGATCAGGACCTTGTTCATCGAAACTCCTCCCGCCCCATTCCGGGGCTTCAGCCAACCGGGCGAGGCGGCGGCTCGGGACGATGGTCACGCCAGCCGCTTACGGCGGCCTTACGGCGCCGTTGCGGCCGGATTGGCCGTCGCTGACCAGGCGGTAGGCGTCGCGGCGCGGCATGCCTCCAGCGCGCAGGAGGTCGACGATCGTCCGATCGGCCAGGCCGATGGCTCGCGCCGCCTCGGCGACAGGGACCGCGTCGAGTCGTCCGCCCACGGGGGCGGCCACCGACGCCGCTCCCCGCTCATCGACCATTACGACGAACTCGCCGCGGTCGTCGCTCAGATCCTCCGCGACGTCGCCCGCCGAGCCGACCACGACCTCCTCGTGCATCTTCGTGAGCTCGCGGCAGACGACGACGTGGGCATGCGGCGCAGTGTCGGCAAGCTCGCGGAGCAAGGCGCGAATGCGGTGCGTCGACTCGAACAGGACGAGCGGCGTCCCCGCCCTGACGGCGGCGGAGCGCGCTCGTTCGAGCGCCGCGCCGCGCGCGGCCGCCGGCCTCGCTGGCAGATACCCGGCGAATACGAACCCGCGCGCGCCGATCCCCGAAACCGCGACCGCCGCCGTGACCGCCGATGGTCCCGGAACGACCTCGATCGAAGCGCCGGCGTCCCGGGCCGCTGCCACGAGCTCCGCGCCGGGATCGCTCACGGCCGGCATGCCGGCGTCCGTCGTCAAGGCGAGCGTCTCACCCCGTGCGAGATGGGCAAGCAGGCCGGGGAGGCGCTCGCGAGCGTTGTGATCGTTGAAGCTCGTCGTCGCGGTTCGCGCGCCGATGGCGGCGAGCACCTTGGCGGCGACTCTCGTGTCCTCGGCGACGACGAGGTCACTCTCGCGCAGCGCCGCGGCGGCGCGCGGCGACAGGTCGCCGAGGTTGCCGATCGGGGTGCCGACGACGAGGACGCGTCCGCGGCGGGCACCCGCGGATTCCGACTCGGGCTGCGTCGTGCCGCCCCGCGCCACCGCGCGCGTCAGGCGCGCCGCGAGCCGGGTCGGCGGCGCGGGTACAGGTGGTCGATGCCCGGCGTCCGTAGGCTCAGCTTCGCCACGGGCGGCTGCTGGCGCTTGAACTCGTACCGCGCCACGCGCTGTGCCACGTGATCGACGAGCGCGGCGTCGAACCCCGCCGCGACGAGGCGCTCGGGCCGCCACCGCCGGTCGACGAGCTGGTAGAGGATCGTGTCGAGCTCGGCATAGGTCGCGCCGAGCTCGTCCTCATCGGTCTGGCCAGGCCACAGATCGGCCGATGGTGCCTTGTCGACGATCTGCTGCGGCACGCCGAGGCATGACGCGACATCGCGCAGTTGGCTCTTGTACAGGTCGCCGATCGGGTGGAACGCGGCCGCCATATCGCCATGCAGCGTCCCGTAGCCGAGCAGCGCCTCCGTCTTGTTGCTGGTCCCCGCGACCAGGGCGTCGAACGCCGCGGATCGGTCGTACAGCACGATCATCCGCTGGCGCGCCATCACGTTCCCCCGCCGGACGTTTAGTGGGTCCGAAGTCACGGGATCGTCGGGCTCGTCGATCAGCGCGAGCATCGGATCGACCATCGCCGTGATGTCGACGCGTTCGGTCCGACACGCCAGTGCCTCGACGACACGCAGCGCATCGGCCTCGGATGCCTCGCTCGACGAGCGGTAGGGCATCCGCACCGCGAGAAGGGCGTCCGGATCCACCGCCCGCGCGCACACGAATGCGACGGTCGCCGAGTCGATCCCCCCGGACAGTCCGACCACGAGCCGATGGAAGCCAGTCTGCTCGAGCTGCGCGCGGACGAAGCGGACGACGACGTCGATCGCCCGCGCAGCGTCGACGCGCGGCACGACCGCGGGCCCCGCTTCGTGTGACCCGATCACCTACTCGCTGCCTGCGTCACCGGCCCGCGACGAGACGATCCGGCCGAGCTCACGAGCGGTGAGCTCGAGGCGCTCATCGGCGAGGAGCGGAAGGTTATAGCGCGCCATGCGCAGGTCGTCCGTCTCGATCGCTCCCACCACCAGCGCCTCGTCGTAGAGCGGCGCCTCGGCGACTACCGATCCATCCGCCGCGAGCAGGCGCGAGCCGCCCCAGAACGTGAGCCCCTCCTCGTTGCCGACCCGGTTGCAGAACGCGAGGGCGCAGGTTCCCAGCAGCGCATAGGTGTCCTGCATCTTCCGCCACCCCTCGACCGCGGACAGCGCGGCCGGGCTGCCCGGAGCGCGCGCCGGACCCGAGGCCAGGTTCACCAGCAGGCGGGCACCGTCGAGCGCCTGGAGCATCGGTAGGGTGGGATGCCAGAAGTCCTCGCACACCGAGAGACCGATACGGCCGATGGGCTC
>JBHENJ010000006.1:0-37925 GCA_046262115.1 Candidatus Limnocylindria bacterium
ATATGGAACCGCCCCGCCGCTCCGCCCGGAGGGCGCGCGCACAGGGCCGCCGGCGAGTATATCACCGCGTGACCGCGATCCTTGACACCCTCACGGTCGCGCGTATGATGCAGCGCGCTGCCGCGGTAGCCCGCCGCGACGCGAGCATACGCACACTCATCAATCGCGCCGCGTGCCCTGACGCCTTCACTGGCGGAACAAGCTATGCGGCGTCTTCACGGGGCATCGGCAGTCGTCGCGCTCGGCGTCGCCTCCGCTGCGGTCGGGTCGATCCCCATCCGCACGATCCTCGCCGTCGAGCCGACCGTGGTCGTCCAGCCTGGGGACACGCTGACCTCCATCGCCGCGAGACACGGCGTCTCGACGGACCACCTGGCCGCCTGGAACGAGCTGGCCAATCCGAACCTCATCTTTGCCGGGCAGCTGCTGCGCGTCGCGCTCGATCCGGCCGCAACGGCGCTTGTCCGCCCCGAAACGGGGACGCACACGGTCGTCGCCGGCGAGACCCTGACGGCGATCGCCGCTCGCCACGGGACGACGGTCGCGGCGCTCGCCTCGTTGAACCAGCTCGCGGACCCCAGCTTCATCCTCGCCGGCCAGGTCCTCAACCTTCCGACCGCGGACGCCGCAGCGGCGGTAGCCGCCACGGGCTGGGTCCTAGAGGTCGTTCAGCCGGGAGACACCCTGACCGCGATCGCAGCACGTCACGGGACGACGGTCGGGGCGCTGGTCGAGGCGAATGGGACGAGCGACCCATCACTCATCTTCGCCGGCACGACGGTGCTCGTTCCCGACCGCGCCGTTGAGCGGTCGCAGGTCGCCGCTCCGGCTGCATCTGCGCCGGCGGCGACGAACGCCGCGGCAACCGCCCTCGGCGCTTCCCCCTCCGCGCCGAGCGTGGCGGCATCGGCCGCGCCGTCGCCGCCTGCCGCCCCCGTCGTCGAGCCTGGGGCTGCCGCCGCGATGCCTGACTGGATGGCGACACTTACAGTGGCTCGCCACGAAGTACGCCGGCTCATCGTCGCCGAGGCCAGTGAGCTCGGTGTCCCGGCTGTGTTCGCCCTCGCGGTGGCATGGCAGGAATCGGGGTGGCAGCAATCGGTCGTGAGCTCGTCAGGAGCGATCGGCGTGATGCAGCTCCTGCCTGACACGGGCGCGTGGGTCGCTGACGCCATGCTGCACGAGCCCGTCGACGTCTACGCCCCGGAGTCGAACGTCCGAGCCGGGGTGCGCCTTCTCCGCCACTATCTCGACCGCTACGGCGACGAGCGGCTTGCCCTCGCAGCGTACTTTCAGGGCCAGCGCGCCGTGGACGAGCGTGGGATCTACCCGGAGAGCGTACCCTACATCGACTCGATCCTCTACCACGAGCGCTTCTTCGGCGACTGACGCCCGCGGTTCACCAGGCGTCGATGCCGGCATGCCGGACGACGTGCCAGGCGTCGCGCGAGGGCGTGACCGCGACGAGGTCGACCCGAAGACCGGCGTGCCGGAGGCGGTTCTCGAGCGCGTATGCAACGACCGCCGCGCGGAGCCGTGAGCGATGCCGGGCGGTGATCGATTCCAATGGCGACCCTGCGCGTCCGCTCGTCCGAAGACGAACCTCCACGCCGACGAGTCGGGCAGATGTGTCGAGGCAGACGAGGTCGAGCTCGCCCGACGAGGTGCGCCAACGACGATCGAGGATGGTCCACCCGGCGGAGGACAGCCAGCGTGCGACGGCGGCTTCGGCACGGGCGCCGAGCGCGTGTCGACGATTAGCGATCGCGTTTCCTCGGAGCGACGGGGTATGCGAGGTGCCGCGACGATCGCACGGTGCCCTTACCGCCCGGTTATCAGGCAGCGCGGCTCGCAGGTCAGACCGCGGCGTGCTCCGGGAGCGCCGACGCGACGAGCGGCTGGACCGCGTCTCCGGCCATTGCGGACGCGTCGAGCGGCGGCACGATGTCGAAGGTCAGCTGGTCGCCGAACATGGCGGTCCGCACCCGAAGGAAGCTCCGGCGGTGGAACGGCGTGACCCCGCGCTCCTCGAGTCCGCGTCGGTGCGCGCCCGTCGAATAGCCCACGTTGTGCTCCCACCCGTACCCGGGATAGCGGAGGGCCAGGGTCGCCATGAGGCGGTCGCGGACGATCTTCGCGACGATGGACGCCGCGGCGATCGTGTAGCAGTGCGCGTCCCCATCGACGATCGCCGTGTAGGCGCCGACCTGCGCCTCGAGGCCGTGGATGCGGAGCCCGTCGACCAGCACGTGCTCGCGCTCGCCGATCCGGCAGATCGCGCGACGCATCGCGAGCGTCGTCGCGTGATAGATGTTGAGACGATCGATCTCGGCGACGCTCGCGGCACCGAGGCCGACCGCTACCGCGCGCCGGACAATGCGCGGATAGAGGCGTTCGCGCTGAGCCCTGGACAGCAACTTCGAGTCGCGCACGCCGGTGACACGACGGCCGTTCACCGGCATGACCACCGCAGCGGCCACCACGGGCCCGCTGAGGCACGCAACTCCGACCGCATCACAACCGACGACGACGCGACGGCCGGCTCGCCAGTGGGCTCGCTCGACCCTTGTCGTGGGCGTGATCACGTTCGGCAGTGTACCGGCGTCCGATCCGGTCTCGCCCGGCTGACGCGCACCGTCGGGAATCAGCGTGAAGGGCGTCGCTCGCGGAGCGTTGCGGCCTTGCCGATACGGTCGCGGAGGAAGAAGAGCTGGGCGCGCCGCGCCACTCCGTGCCGCATGACCTCGATCTTCTCGATCCGCGGCGCATGGACCATGAACGTGCGTTCGACCCCCACGCCGCTGCTGATGCGCCGGACGGTGATCGACCGGTTGAGGCCGCTTCCGCCGCGGAGTCGCATGACGGTCCCCTCGAACACCTGGACTCGCTCGCGGTTGCCCTCGACCACCTTGACCGAGACGCGGACGGTGTCACCCGGTGCGATCTCCGGCAGATCGCTCCGCTGCTGCTCGCGTTCGAGTTCGCTGATCACGCTCAAGGAGAAGTCTCCGGACAAGGAAGATCGCGACCCGAGGCGGTCGCGACGCGCGGCAGTATACATCCCTCGCGGCGCGCCACGGTCAGCCGGCGTCCCCGGCTTCGCTCATCTCGCGCAGCATGGCGCGATCTTCGTCGCTCAGGATGGCGCGCTCGAGGAGGTCGGGGCGGCGCTCGAGCGTTCGCCGCAGCGCCTCGCGGCGTCGCCAGCGGGCCACCTCAGCGTGGTGGCCTGAACGCAGCACCGCGGGAACGTCGGCCCCGACGAACGACTCCGGGCGGGTGAACTGCGGGTGCTCGAGCAGGCCGTCGACGAAGGAGTCGTGCGCGCTCGACTCCGCGTCGATCGCACCGGGCACGAGGCGGACGACGGCGTCGATGACGACGAGGGCCGCAAGCTCGCCCCCGGTCAGCACGAAGTCGCCGATGCTGAGCTCACGGTCGACGAGGGACCGGACCCGGTCGTCGACGCCCTCGTAGCGACCGCAGACGATGGCGAGGTGTGGCAGCGCGCTCAGCTCTCGAGCGACGCGGTCGTCGAAGCGCACCCCTGACGGGTCCATCAGGATCACGTGCGCGCCTGCCGTGCGCAGGGGCAGGATGGCCGCGGCCAGAGGCTCCGGCCGCATGATCATCCCCGCTCCCCCGCCGTACGGGTAGTCGTCGACCGACCGATGCCGGCCCAAACCGTGGTCCCGCAGGTCGTGCACGCCGACGTCGACGATGCCGCGCTCCACGGCCCGGCCGACGATGGATTCACCAAGCGGCCCTTCGAAGAACGAAGGGAAGAGCGTGATGACGTCGATCCGCATCAGCGCACCTCCTCCTCGTCCAGACGAACGATCATCGAGCGCGATGCGACGTCGAGGTGGGTCACGTAGTCGCGGAGCGCCGGGATCAGGGTCTCTCCACCGGGCCCCACAACCCGGTAGACCTCGTTCTCGCCGGCACGGAAGACGTCCGCCACCTCGCCGATGACGCGCCCGGTCTCGTCGCGTGCGATCACGCCGATCAGCTCGTGCCAGTAATACGTCTCGGCGGGCAGCTCCGATCGCTCGACCTCGAGGTAGCGGCCGATGAGCGCCTCCGCCGCGTCACGGTCGGCGATCCCGTCGAGGCCCAGGACGAACTGCCGCCGTGACGGCTCGACCGCAACGATCCGCCGCGGCTCCATCTCGCCCTCGACGTAGAGCCGCGCGCCGGCGACGAACCTATCCGGGACGTCCGAGAGCGATTCGACCCTGACCTGTCCGCGAAGTCCCTTTGCGCCGACGACGTGGCCGACGGCGAGTCGTTCGCTACTCGTCGTGAGAGCGGATCTCGAGCTCGACGTGGCGGCCGTCGCGCGTCGCCATCACGCGCAGCAGGTTGCGCAGCGCCTTCGCGATGCGACCGTCCCGGCCAATGACCTTGCCCATGTCGCCCTCGTCCACGGTCAGGGTGAGCTCGACCTCGTCCTCTCGCTCATCGACCTCGACCGCGACGCGATCCGGCTCGTCGACGAGTGAGCGAGCGGCGTATTCGAGGAAGTCCTTCACGTCGCCGGCTTTCGCGGTGCCCGGCGCGGCTTGGCCGCGGTCTCCGGCTGCGTCGCTGCCGTCGCCGCGGATGCATCGGCGCCGATGCCGGCCTGGCGCATGAGGCGCGACACGATGTCGGTCGGCTTCGCCCCGCGCCCGATCCATCGCTCGAGCTTCTCGGCGTCGAGGCGAACCGTTGCCGGTTCGGTGAGTGGGTCGTAGAAGCCGATGATCTCGAGCGGTCGCCCGTCGCGCGCGGTGCGGCTGTCCGCGGCCACGACCCGGTACGCCGGTCGCTTCGTGGCGCCGACCCGCGTCAGCCTGATCTTCACTGCCATCACATCTCCCTCATGTCGCTTCGGCTCAGCGGCCGACCAGTGAGCCGAGGCCACCCGCGCCGGGCAGTGGAAGCCGCCCGGAGAAGGTCTTCATCAGCTTCTGCATCTCGGCGAACTGCTTCAGCAGACGGTTGACGTCGCTCGTCGTCGTTCCACTGCCGAGCGCGATCCGGCGGCGCCGGCTCGCCTTGATCAGCTCAGGGCGCCGCCGCTCGGCCGGCGTCATCGAGTCGATGATCGCCTCGATCCGCTTGAGCTCGCCCCCGTCGACCGCAGCCTGCGCCGCGCCTGCCAGACCTCGCGCGCCGGGCAGCAAGTCCAGGAACTGCCCGAGCGGACCGAGCTTCTTGATCTGCGCAAGCTGTGAGCGGAAGTCCTCGAGCGTGAACTCGTGGCGGAGCAGGCGATCGGCAGCGCGCTCCGCCTCGTCGCGATCGACCCGCTCCTGTACCCGCTCGACCAGCGAGAGCACGTCGCCCATCCCGAGGATGCGCTGGGCGAGGCGATCGGGGTGGAACGGCTCGAGGGCATCCGTGCGCTCGCCCGTCCCGACGTACATTACCGGCACGCCGGTCACACTGCGGATGCTGAGCGCGGCGCCGCCGCGGGCATCGCCGTCGAGCTTCGTCAGGACCAGTCCGGTGATCGGCAGCCGCGCCTGGAAATCCGTTGCGGCGCGGACGGCGTCCTGGCCCGTCATCGCATCCACGACGAGCAGCGTCTCCGCCGGAGTCAGGATGCCGGCCATCCTGGTCAGCTCGTCCATCATCGCCTCGTCGACGTGCAGCCGGCCGGCGGTATCGACGATCACGACGTCGCCCCGGCCGCCGCGCGCCGCATCGAGGCCGCTTCGGGCGATCTCGAGCGCGGGCGTCCCCGACGGGCGGGTGTGCACCGCGACACCGGTCTGGTCACCGAGGCGCAGAAGCTGGTCGACCGCGGCGGGCCGGTAGACGTCCGCCGCCACGAGCAACGGGCGGCGCCCGTCACGCTTCAGCCGTTGGGCCAGCTTTGCCGCGGTCGTCGTCTTGCCCGATCCCTGGACGCCGACCAGCATGACGACCGCCGGGCGGCGATCGAGCTTCAGCTCGGTTCGCTCGGTGCCAAGCATCGCCACGAGCTCGTCGTGCAGCGCCTTGACGATCTGCTGACCGGGTTGGAGGCCCTTCAGCACGTCGGTCCCGACCGATCGCTCCCGGACGCGGGCGACGAGATCCTTGACGACGCGGAAGTTGACGTCCGCCTCGAGCAGTGCGAGGCGGATCTCGCGGAGCGCGGCGTCGACGTCGGCATCCGTGATACGTGCCTTGCCGCGCAGGTCTGCGACGACCGCCTGAAGGCGCGCGGAGAGAGCGTCGAACATGTGCGGGCAGGTCCTCGGCGGGCGGTTGGATGGCTCGAACTGTCGAGCGGCGCCACATCCTACTACCGGCTCCTACGGAGCGTCGAGGAGCCACTCGACGTATGACGTGCTGTCGAACGGCGCCAGGTCGCGGAGGGACTCACCCACGCCGACGAAGTGCACCGGCAGCCCGAGCCGATCGATGATGGCAATGACGACGCCACCCCGCGCGCTCCCATCGAGCTTGGTGAGCACGACACCGGTGACGCCAACCTCTCGGCTGAAGGCCTCGGCCTGCGCGACGCCGTTCTGTCCGGTCGTTGCATCGAGCACCAGCAGAACGTGACGCGGCTCGTCGGGCAGCCGACGCTCGACGACCCGCCGGATCTTCGCCAGCTCGTCCATCAGCTGCCGCCGCTCGTGGAGCCTGCCGGCGGTGTCGAGCAGGACGACGTCGATCCCCCGTGACTCCGCCACGGTGACGGCGTCGAACGCCACCGCGCCCGGATCGGCGCCCCTGCGCTGCGCGACGACGGGCACCTCGATCCGCTCGCCCCACAGCCGAAGCTGCTCGATCGCCGCCGCGCGGAACGTATCGCCTGCCGCGAGGATCACCGAGCGGCCCTCGCCGCGCAGGCGGGCAGCCAGCTTCGCGATCGTCGTCGTCTTGCCCGACCCGTTCACGCCGACGAAGAGGACGACGCCTGGCGTCCGATCGACTGAGAACGCATGCGGCCCGCCGCGGTCGAGCCGCTCGATCAGCTCTGTGCGCAGCGCGTCGCGAACCGTCGGGCTCGCCGCGCCGTGGCCCTCGACCCTGCGACGTGCCGCCTGGAGGACGTCGATGGCGGTCGATGGCCCGACATCGGCGGCGATGAGCGCCTCCTCGAGCTCGTCCCAGTTCGCATCGGCGGCGGGGCCGGATCCGCGGAGGATCGCGCGCAACCGCGCGCCCAGCCCATCCCGTCGCGGCAGCAGCCCGATCCCGGCGCGCGCGGTGCCGGGTCTCTCCATCACACCGCGGCGGCGAGGGCCACGTCGGAGAGCCGGAGCGACACGATCCTGGACACGGCCGCATCGGTCATGGTGACGCCGTAGATCGTATCGGCCATCTCGATCGTCGCCCGGTTGTGCGTGATGACAACGAAGTCGGTCGACTCCGACAGCCGGCGCAGCGCCTCGGCGAAGCGCGCGACGTTCGCCTCGTCCAGCGCCGCGTCGACCTCGTCCAGCAGGCAGAACGGGACGGGATTAACGCTCAGCATCGCGAACAGGAGCGCCACGCCGGCCAGCGCCCGCTCGCCGCCCGACAGCATCTCGAGACGCTGGGACCGCTTGCCCGGCGGTCGGACCGAGATCTCGATCGCGGGTGCCTGCCCGTCCAGCCGCTCCGCTGTCGCGAGTGACGCCGATCCGCCCGCGAACAGGAGGCGTACGAACTCGTCGAATCGCTCGCCGATCGCGCTTAGGGCCGCGCCGAAGCGCTCTGCGATCTCGCCCTCGAGCTGCGCGATCAACGCCTCGGTCGAGCGGAGCGCGCGATCGAGGTCCGCCTCCTGCGCCGACAGGTCGTCGACGCGGCGCGCCAGCTCTCGGTGCTCGTCGTGGGCGAACGGGTTCACCGACCCGAGCTGGGCGAGGGTCTTCCGGAGCGTGCGCAGCTCTGTCTCTACCTGCTCGGTCGTCAGGAGCGAGACGTCGGCCACAACCTCCGGCAGCTCCGGCGCGTCGGCGAGACCTTCGAGCGCCAGCTCGAGCTCTCGTTGAAGGGCGGCGAGCCTGTACTCGTGACGTGATAGGTCGACCGCCGCGGCCTGCGTCTCCGTCTCGAGATCGGCGAGCTTCATCGTCACGTCTCCCGCTCCTCGCTCCACGGCGAGGAGGGCCTCGCGCCGCTGCTCACGCTCGTGCTCGGCGACCGTGTGCTCGGCGGTCGCACGCTCGGCGACGACACGCGCCTCGGCGAGCAACTTCGCGGCTGCGTCGCGGTCGCCGACCAGCGGATCGATGGCCCCGAGCGTGACCCGCAGCGACTCCCGGGCCGCCGCGAGGCGCACCTCGAGAGTGGCATGCTCCTGAGCGAGATTGTGATCGTGCTCGCCGAGCTCGCTCGCTCGGAACCGGGCCGCCTCGGCGAGCGCCCGCGCGGCATCGCGCTCGGCGGCCAGCCGCGCGCGAGACGCTCGCAAGTCGGCCACCCGGCGTTCCAGCGTTCCCACGTCATCCCGCGCCCGGTCCGGCATCGCCGCCAGCGCGTCTCGGGCGCCGACCGCCGCAGAGCTGGCCTGTCGCAGCTGGACGTCGAGCTCGGCGAGGTCTCGGCGAGCGCGACCCATCGCCGACCGATCGGCCTCCGCCTCCGCCTCGGCGGTGCGCCATCGCGTCTCGGCGGCGAGCGCGGCCTCGCCCGCCCTTCCGCGGCGCGACGCAGCGGCATCGTGCTCGGAGCGGGCACGTTCCGCGGCAGCATCGGCCGCGTCCGCCTGCGCCTCGAGGTCGGCGAGCTCGCCGGAGAGGTGGGCCGAGTCCACGGTCGGCGGCGATTCGCGTTCCTGGTCGTGCGCGCTCTCGCCGCGCAGGACGATCAACCCGCTGCTCGTAGCAAGGTCGCCACGCTGGGTGACCGCGGCCCAGCCTGCCGGAAGCGACTGCCAGCCCGCGACCAGTGCCCGAGCGTCCGGAGCCACGACCGTGCGGGCGAAGAGCGCGAGCGCGCCCGGTGCCCCGATCCAGTCAGCCAGCGTGGCGGTCGCCCCGACGGCCCGGAACGCCGCCGCGCGGTCGATCGGATCTCCGGCGTCCACGCCGGTCGCGACGACGCGGGCCGTCCCGCGCGCGCTACTCACCAAGTCGGCCGGATTCGGGTGCGACCCCACGATCGCCTCGTCCGGCGGGCAGCCGAGGACCACGGCGACTGCCGCGCGCGCCGCTGGCGGCACGAGGATCGCATTCTCGAGCGGCGAGAACCCGGCTCGCGTCAGCCGTGCGCGGATGCCGTCGCCGTCGCGCGCGCCCCCTAACCGTTCCGCGATCTCGCGCGCCTTCGACCGCACCGAGGCGGCGGTTGCTTCGGTGACTTCCACGGTCCTGCGGGCGACAGCCACCGCGTCGTCGGCAGCGGCGAGTGCGCGGGCGGCCGTGTCGCGGTCCGTTCGTGCAGCGGCCGCTGCGGCGCGGCTCGTCTCGGCGCTGGCGTCGGCGGCTGTCGCGCTCTCGCGAATCTCCGCGACGACCTGCTCGAGCTCCGCGGCACGCGCCTCGGAGCGCCGCGCGCGGTCCTCGAGCTGCCACCGCGCTTCTGCGCCGACAGCCGCGGCGGCACGTCGCGCGGAGAGCGCATCCTCGGCCTCCGCGACATCACGGTCCGCGTGGGCGAGCGCCTCTCCGGCGCGGTCGGCAGCAGCGTCGGCCTCGGCCCGCGCGGTGCGAACGGCCGCTGCGTCGTCCGTCACGGGTGCCCGCGCCACGACCTCGCTGAGGCGGCGCTCGGCTTCGGCGATGTGGCGCTGGGCGACGGCGCGGGCTGCCTCCACCTCACCGGCACGCCCAGCCGCCGCGTCGAACGCGGCCTCTGCCCGAATGACGGCCTCGCGCGCGGCCTCGCGGCGCGCGGATAACGTCCTCGCGTGCGATTCCGCTTCCCAGTACGCCGCGGACGCCTCCCCGAGGACGCGCTGTTCGTCGAGTTGCCGCGCGCGGACCGTGGCCAGTGCCTCGGCGGCGGAATTCGCGCGCACCACAGCATCGGCGAGCGAGCCATGCTCGCTCGCCTCGCGACGGCGATGCGACTCGAGGAGCAGCGCCCGGGCGCGCGCCGCGAGACGATCGTGGCGGTCCTGGTGCTCGGCCTGCAGCGCGAGCCGGCGGACCTGCGGCTTGATCTCGGCGACGAGATCGCGGACGCGGACGAGGTTGTCCCGCGCGGCGTCGAGCTTGGAGAGCGACTCGTTCTTGCGAACCTGCAGCCCCTTCACGCCGGCTGCCTCCTCGAAAAGCTGGCGGCGCTCCTCGGGTCGCAGCGACAGTGCGGCGTCGACCGTCCCCTGTCCGACGACGATGAGATCGCTCGCTCCCAGGCGGCCGTCGGAGAGCAGCTGCGTGACGTCCCGGAGCCTGACGCGCGATCCGTTCAGCACGTACTCCGTCTCGCCCGAACGGTACGCCCGGCGTCCGATGCTCACCTCGGCATAGTCGATTGGCAGCCATCGGTCGCTGTTGTCCAGGACGAGCACCGCCTCCGCCATGCCCTTGGGACGCCGCTGCTGGGACCCGGCGAAGACGACGTCATCCGCCTTCCGCATCCGCAGCGTGCGGTTCGACTGCTCGCCCAGCACCCACCGAACGGCATCGGCCATGTTGCTCTTGCCGCTGCCGTTGGGACCGATGACGGCCGTGATCCCCGGCTCGAACGCGAAGCGGGTCGGGTCAGCGAACGTCTTGAAGCCGTGGAGTCGCAGCTCCTTGAGGCGGCTCACGAGTCCGCGCCGGGGAGCTCCGCGGTGAGAACCTCGAGCGCCGCGGCGGCCGCCTGCTCCTCTGCCCTGCGCCGGCTCGAGCCCTCGCCGACGGCGACGCGGCGGCTGCCGACGGAGGCCGAAATCGTGAATCTCTGGTCGTGTGGCGGGCCGCTCGTGGCGATGACCTCGTACGTCGGCTTGAGGCGCCGATTGCGCTGGCTCCACTCCTGAAGCCGGCTCTTGGCGGACTTGGGCACGCCCGAGTCCGCGGCCGCCAGCCGCTCCTCGAAGAGCCGGGCGAGCCACTCCGATGCCGCCTCGACGCCGGCTGCGAGGTAGACCGCTCCCGCAAGCGCCTCGAAGGCCGCCGCGAGTACCGAAGGCCTCGAACCTCCGCCCGCTTCGGCCTCTCCTCGCCCCAGCAGGAGATACCGCTCCAGCTCGAGATCGATCGCGATCGCGGCCAGCGCCTCGCGGTTGACGAGCGCAGCCCGACGGGCTGTCAGGAAGCCTTCGTCCTCGTCGGGATGACGCCGATACAGGATGTCGCTGACGACAAGGCTGACGACGGCGTCTCCGAGGAATTCGAGGCGCTCGTTGTGCCCGGGCGCGACCAGCGGGTTCTCGTTGTAGTAGGAGCTGTGAACGAATGCCTGCGCGATCGCGCCGGGGTCGGAAAGCTCGATGCCGAGCCGGTGGGCGAGCTCCTCAACCTGCGGCCGCATGGCCCGCGCGAGAGGCTACTGCTGGTGCTCCTCGATGTGGTCGACGGCGTCCTGGACAGTCTGGATCTTCTCGGCATCCTCGTCCGAGATCTCCATGCCGAATTCCTCTTCCAGGCTCATGATCAGCTCGACCAGGTCGAGAGAGTCGGCGTTCAGGTCGTCGACGAACGAGGCATCGGGCTTGACCTCTTCCTCGTCGACCCCGAGTTGCTCGACCACGATCTTCTTCAGCCGGTCGTAGGTCGTCGCCATCCTGCTCCTCCCGAGGACCTCGACACGCTTCCCAGCACGCCGTTGATGAGCCGCCGGCCTGCGTCTCCGGCATAGATCCGCGCGAGCGCGACGGCGTCCCGGATCGCCTCTCCGCTCGGGGTCGCGGCGGAGTATAGCACCTCGAATAACACGCTCCGCATGATCGTGCGCTCGATCCGGCCAAGCTCGTGGACCGGGATCTCAGGCGCCTCATGGGCAATGCGTCTGTCGATCGCGCCGAGGTTGGCGTGCACGCCCTCGACGATGCGGCGGGCATGCGCGACGATCTCGGGATCGCTCGCGCGATCGGTCCCGAGACGTTCGAGCGCACGCCCTGCGGATGCGACACCGAACTCGCCCTCGAACAGCGCCAGCAGCGCCAGGCGTCGTGCCTGGAGACCCGGTGTCGCCCGGCCCCCCGACCTGCGGCCCGAGGGCGGTCGGCTCACCCGCCGGGCGGTGGAGCGGCGACCGCGAGCGGGCGGGCCGTGCGCCGGCTCCACGCCGCGATCACGTCGGGAAGACCCGCGGCGGCCGCCTCGGCGGCGACCCGAACGGCGTTCTCGATCATCCGGGCGCGCGCACGCCCGTGCGTCACGATGCTCACGCCGCGAACGCCGAGCAGCGGCGCGCCGCCATAGCGCTCGTAATCGAAGCGGTGCTTCATGCGGTCAAAGCCCGGCTTGAGAGCGAGCAGCGCCACCGGAGCGAGCGGCCCCTGCTGAAGGTCCGTGCGCAGCGAGTTGAAGATGTAGGTGGTCAGCCCTTCGAACAACTTGAGGGCGACGTTCCCCACGAAACCGTCGCAGACCACGACGTCGGCGGCGTGGCGGATGACGTCGCCACCCTCCACGTTGCCGATGAAGTTGAGGTCGGTGTCGCGCAGCCGCCGATGGGCCTCGCGCGTGACGGCGTCGCCCTTCTCCTCCTCCTCGCCGATGTTGAGGAGCGCGACACGCGGACGCTCGACACCGAGCACCCGCTCTGCGTAGATCGAGCCCATCGCCGCGAACTCGACGAGATTGTCGGCACCGGAGTCGACGCTCGCGCCGACGTCGAGCAGCATGATCGGTCCCGTGGACGTGACGAGGTGCGCGGCGAGCGCCGGACGCTGGATCCCCTCGATCCTGCCGAGACGCAGCACTGCGGCCGCCATCGACGCGCCGGTCGATCCGGCGCTCACCGCGGCGTCGGCGCGCCCATCGCGGACGAGATCGGTGGCCACGAGCACCGATGCGCGACGCTTGGTCCGCAGCGCCTGCGCGGGCGCCTCCCCCATCTCGACGACCTCGGGCGCTTCCTCGAACGTGACGCTCGCAGGCGGACCGGTGCCCTGCTCAGCGATCTCACGCTGGATGCGGGCGACGTCGCCGACAAGGATGACCTCGTCGGCATGCGATGCCGCGTAGCTGATCGCCCCACGGACGACCTCCCGCGGTGCGAAGTCGCCGCCCATGGCGTCGACGGCGATCCGCATCAGCTCGGCGCGGCGGAGTTCCCCGCGGCCCTCAGCGCGTGCCTTGGGTGGGCGGGGCTGTCTCCTTGATCGCGATCACGGGACGGCCCGCGTGGTAGCCGCACGTGGGACATGCGTGGTGGGCGCGCTTCAGCTCGTGGCAGTGCGGACACTCGACCAGCGGCGGGACACGAATCGCGAGGTGCGCGCGACGCTCGCCCTGACGGGCCTTCGAGACTTTTCGCTTGGGGACGCCCATTGCTCACTCCGCGTCGGGTCGAGACAGCGGGCCCGAGTATAACGGCCGATCCCGGCGCGGCAATCAGTCCGGTGGAGCCGATCTCTCCAGGAGCCGAGCGAGCACCGCGAGCCGCTCGTCAGGCTCGTCCAGGATGCAGGAACAGCTTCCCTGGTCGAGCCGCCGGCCGCACCCCGGGCAGAGGCCGGGACAGTCGGGGCTGCACAGGCCGAGCATCGGCTCCGTGAGCGCGAGCTCGTCCCGCAGGATCGGTTCAAGATCGATCTCGTGGCGCTCGTTGATCCGGGGCGTCTCCTCTGGCTCGCCGCGCGTCGCGATGGGCACACCCGTCCCGACGTCCACCGATGGAAGGAACTCCTCGTCGATCGTCACGCGTGCCTCATCGACGTAGGCATCGGTGCATCGGCCGCAGCTGCGGCGCACCGCGGCGCTCACCTCGCCGCGCACCAGGATGCTGCGATTCGTGCGCTGGAGGCGCAGGAACCCGTTCAGCGGCCCCGCCAGCTCGACCGGTGCGCCGAGGCTCACGTAGTGGTCGCGGAGCCGGTAGCCGCGTGAGACACCCGGCTGCTCGTGGAGCAGGCCGGCGACGTTGACGATCACAACCGAAGGGCGGTCGTCTCGGCCTCTTCCTCGCTCTCGCGCTGATCAGGACGGCCGTCACCGTCACTGCCGTCGATGGCGATAGCCGCCGTGCCATGTCGCTGGTCGAGCATGGCGATCCCGCGCTTGATGCTGGTCAGCGCCTTGATGCACTCGCCCTCGAGGCGGACCAGCACGCCGGCGGCGTACTCGTCCGCTCCACGCCGGGTCTCCACCGCTTCCTGGCTGGCGTGCTCGAGGATCTGACGACCGCGCTGCTCGGCGCCACGGACCAGCTCCCGCTCCTCGATCATGAATGCCGCCTGGTCCCTGGCGCGGTCCACGATGGTGCTCGCCTCGTCCCGCGCGCGGTCCACGATCCGACCCGCTTCTTCGGTGATGCGACGCGCCTGGCGGACCTCGTCGGGCACAGCGACGCGCAGCTGATCGACGAGATCGAGGATCGCGGTCTGATCGACGACGACCGAGTTCGTCAGCGGTACCTTCTTGCCGCTGGCGATTAGCGCTTCGAGGCGCTCGACGAGAAAGATGATGTCCGTTGGTCTGCCCCCGGTATGGCCCAGCCGGCCTGCTGGTGCGGATTATAGGGCCGCCGGACGGGCCGCACCGGCGTCGTGCGCGGCCTCATGCGCGGGGTTCTGTGCCGAAGCGCTCTCGCAGCGCCGCCGCGACCGGCGGCGGAACCATCTCCCCGAGCTCGCCGCCGAAGCGCGCGATCTCCTTCGCAAGCGTCGACGACAGGTAGCCGAACTCGAGCGCCGTCATCAGGAATGTCGTGTCGATGGCGGGAGCGAGCTTGCGGTTGGTATGCGCCATCTGCAGCTCCGCTTCGAAGTCGCTGGTCGCACGCAGCCCGCGGACGATGAACGACGTCCGATGCTGCCGTGCGAACTCGACCGTCAGTCCGTCGAAGGCATCGACGCTGACGTGCGGACCGAGATCCCCGACCGATGCGCGGATGAGGTCGACGCGGTCCTCGACCGAGAACAACGGCTCCTTCCGGGGATTGCGGAGGACCGCGATGACCAGCCGGTCGAAGAGCGTCGCGGCCCGCCGGGCGACGTCGAGGTGCGCGTTGGTCATCGGGTCGAACGAGCCTGGAAAGAGCGCGGCGCGACTCATCTGACCTCCTCACCCGCTGACTCCAGGAACGTGAGCGCCGTCTCGCCGAAGCGGCGGGTGCGGAGAGTCCGCAACGCCTCGACGGCCGGAGGCGCGGTGCGCCAGAAGTGTTTCACGACCGCCACTCCCCGTGGCGCCAGGTGAAGCGCGATCCGGTCAACCACCTCCGGCGCCAGGGCGACCTCGTACGGAGGGTCGACCAGGATGACGTCGTGACGGACATTCGGTCCGCGCGCCAGGAACCGCTCCACGTCATCGACGATGACGCGTCCGACCCCGGTCAGGCCGGTCCGCGCGAGGTTGGCCCGGATCGAATCGGCGGCCGTCCTGTCCCGTTCCACGAAGACCGCGCCCGCGGCGCCGCGCGACAACGTCTCGATCCCCCCGGCGCCCGAGCCGGCATACAGGTCGAGGACCGAGGCTCCGGCGAGCCGCGGCTCGAGTGACGCGAACAGCGCCTCCTTGACGCGATCGGTCAGCGGACGCGTCGCCTGACCCCGCGGGGCCGCGAGGCGCACGCCGGCGCATCGTCCGGCGATCACGCGCATCACGCGGCGTCGCCTTCCGCTTCGAGCGGAGCAAACGCCTCGCGGAGCCGCCTCATCCGCGGCCGCCGCGCGAGTTCCGGGTCTCCAACGACGATCCGATCGGCCAACGAGCGTGCCCGCTCGGCGAGGACGAGGTGGCGAGGCTCGAAGAGCGAGGCGACGCGCAACGGCGGCAGTCCTGACTGCCGGGTTCCCAGCAGGTTGCCTGCGCCTCGCATAGCGAGATCGGCCTCTGCGATCGCGAATCCATCGGTCGAGGATCGGACGACGTCCAGGCGATGACGCGCGAGGTCGTCATCGGCGTCGGAGAGGAGGATGCAGAAGCTCCGATGCGGCCCCCGGCCGACGCGGCCGCGGAGCTGGTGGAGCTGGGCAAGGCCGAAGCGCTCGGCGTCCTCGATCAGCATCACGCTGGCGTTGGGAATGTCGATGCCGACCTCGATCACGGTGGTTGCCACCAGCACGTCGATCTCCCCGGCGGCGAACCGCTGCATGGTCGCGTCGCGCTCCGGAGCAGGCTGCTGGCCGTGGACGAGTCCGACGTGCACACCCTCGAGTGCCTCCGCGAGCCGCGCCGCCTCCGCCTCGGCGGACGCGGCGGTCAGCGCCTCGGACTCATGGACGAGCGGGACGACGACGAACGACTGTCTCCCGGCACGCGCCTCGGAGGCGAGGAATGCCTCGACCTTCGGCAGCGCCGCACGATCGCGGACCTCGGTTCGAGTCGGCTGGCGGCCGGGTGGCATCTCCCGAAGGGTGCTGATCTCTAGATCACCGTAGAACGTCAGAGCCAGGGTGCGCGGGATCGGAGTGGCCGTGAGCGCCAGCACGTGCGGAACGTGGCCGCTCGCCTTGGCCTGCAGCGCGGCGCGCTGGCCGACGCCGAAGCGATGCTGTTCGTCGACGACGGCGAGCGCCAGGCGAGGGACGGTGACCGCGGCGGCAATGACGGCATGCGTGCCGACGACGACGTCTGCCTCGCCGCGTGCCAGTCGGCCGTGGATCTCCCGCTTCCGGGCAGCTGTGAGCGCGCCGGAGAGAAACTCGGCTCGCACGCCGAGCGCGTCGAGAAGCGGAACCAGGCCGGCGTAGTGCTGCCGGGCCAGGATCTCGGTCGGCGCCATCAGCACGCCCTGCCAGCCGGCGCGTGACGCGGCGGCGAGCCCGATCGCGGCGACCGCCGTCTTTCCGCTCCCGACGTCTCCCTGCAGCATCCGCCGCATCGGTCGCGCGTCGGCGAGGTCGGCGAGGACTTCGTCCAGCGCGCGACGCTGATCGCCCGTCAACGTGAACGGAAGGGCGGCAACCATTTCGTCGCGCTCGCCGGCGGAGATGGCAACTCGAGGAGCGGGCTCACTGTCCCGGTCGGCGCGGAGCTGCGCCAGCGTCAGCTGGAGGGCCAGGAGCTCGTCGAAGGCGAGCCTGTCGAGCGCCGGTCGCACGGCCTGCGCCGACTCCGGGAAATGCGCCTGCCGAAGTGCCTCGCGGAGCGCCACCAGATCACCTCGCTCGGTATCGGTCAGATGGTCCTCCACCGCGGGGAGACATCGGTCGAGTACCGCCGCGATCACCTCGCGCAGGCGACGGTTGCTGATACCGCCCACGAGTGCGTAGATCGGGGTGATGCGGCCGGCGTGCAGTGACTCCTCGCCGGCGGGCGCGAACTCCGGACCGACGAACTCGGCTCGCCAGCCGCGGACGTTGACCTTCCCCGAGACGAGGATCCTGTCGTCCGGTCGGAGCCGGCGTTCGATGAAGCGCCGCCCGAACCAGACCGCGTCCGCGCTCCCCGTCCGGTCGTGAAGCGTCGCGATCACGCGCTGGGGTCGCCGTCCAAACCCGTTCTCGACGCGGACGCTGGCCACGGTGACCACGGCTGACTGCTTTTCGCCGTCGACCAGCTCTCCGAGCGGGCGTACCGCCGAGAAGTCGTCGTACCGGCGTGGCAGGTTGAACAGGACGTCCGTCGGCGTTCGGAGCCCGAGCGCGGCGAGGGCCCGCGCGCTCCCGCGCAGCTCGGGCAGCACGTCCCGGATCGGCCGGCCGAGATCGTCGGGGGTGAGACGCGGGCGCGACGCAAGCGTGGCGGTCATGGCACGGCGAGCGCGGTCAGTCGTTCCGCGCGTTGCATGGCCCGATCCTAGCCTGTACGATGCGCCGCGATCCGGCGCCGGAGCGCGCCGGTTCATTCACGAGTGGAGACCATGGCCCGAGTCTGCGACGTCTGCGGCAAGCGCCCGATCACCGGGTGGAATCCCCAATCAGTCGGCATGAACCGCAAGCGTGCGCTGCGCCGATGGCTGCCCAACCTTCAGCCGATGACGCTGCGAGTCGGCGACAGGATGGTCACCGGACAGGTCTGTTCGAGCTGCCGGCGGACGGCCGAGAAGGTCCGCCGCTAGCCGGCTGTCAGCCGCGGAGATCGCGCTCCGAGTCGATGACCAGCGTGAACGGGCCGTCGTTCACGAGCTCCACCTCCATTTCTGCGCCGAAGCGGCCGCTGGCGACCGGCACGCCGGACGCGGCCAGGCGGTCCACCAGCCGGGCGACGAGCGGCTCCGCGATCTCCGGCGGGGCCGCAGGCGTGAACCCAGGCCTCCGCCCGCGGCGGATGTCGGCCAGCAGCGTGAACTGGCTCACCACCAGGTAGCTGCCGCCGGCCTCGGCGACGTCGACGTTCGTCCGGCCGGCGCTGTCGCGGAAGTACCGTAGCCCGAGGAGCTTGTCGGCCACGCGATCGACGAGCTCCGGGGTGTCGCCCGTCGCGGCGCCGGCGAGAACGACGGCGCCGAGCCCGATCGACCCGAGCGTATCGGTCCCCACGCGGACGCTGGCGCTCGAGACGCGCTGGACGACGAGCCGCATCTCACTCCCCTGCCGGCGGCGGGCCGAGCGCCCCCTCGCTGAACTCGGACTGTGGGTTCCAGATCATCCAGCCCTCGACCCCGTTGTCGTAGAGCGCCTGCATCTCGGCGCGGACGTCGTCGGCGGTGTACGCGCGGAACGGTCCGTAACCGAAGTCCTGGATCCACGGCCGGATCGCCACCGGCAGGCCGTCGGCCGACGCCGTGATGATCTCGAGCGAGCCGTCGATGACCTCGTAGGGTGCCTCGTTCGGGACGTCGTAGCCGAACAGCCCGGGTCCGAAGTGGCTCGGGTAGAGCATCGGACAGACGTAATCGAGGTACGGCATCACGACGTCTTCGCGCTGACCGATCCCCTGGTCGTCGGCCAGGATCAGGCTGATCGGGAAGATGTCGGCAGCGAGAAATGCGCGACGGTGGTCGAACTCCTCCGCCGCCATGCGGAACAGCCGCCGCATTGCCGGCAGCCGGTTGGACTGCACGTCGGGCAGGGTCAGGCTGGCCTGCTCGAACGGCCCATCCGAAAGGAAGCGAACGTAATCGAGCTGCACCTCGTCGAAGCCCTTGTCCGCGAGGTCGGTCGCGATCGAGAGCACGTACTCCCACACTCCGGGCTTGAACGGATCGAGCCAGATCCCGCCGAGGTTGTCGGTCCACGGGCCACCGGTCACGACGTTGTCGACGGCCAGCTCCGGCCGCGCCGCCCCGAGCGTGTTGTCCTTGGCCACCACCATCCGCGCGATCGCGTAGATCCCGCGTTCGCGGAGCATCGGCAGCAGCTCCTCGAGGTCGAAGATCGGCTGATCGCGGACCGCACCGACCTCGACGGCGGTCGCGAGCTCGGTGGCGTAGTAGAGCTGACCGTCGGTCTCCTTGACGTCGATCACCAGCGCGTTGACCTCGGTGCGCTCGATCAGGTCAAGCATGGCGTCGAGCCGCCCCGGGGCCTCGAACACGGCAGCGGGCGCGTAGAGCGCACGGGCCGCGAACGGCTCGAGGCTCACATCGAGGACGGATGTCGTCGCGTCTTCGACTGCCGTTTCGCCGAGTGCGTACCCCGCCGCCTTGTACACGAGCACCGCATCCGGCGGCACGTCCGCGATGCGATACGCGCCGTCGTCGGCGGTCTCCGCGACGTTGTCGGTGCCATCGACGAAGACGCGCGCCCCCGCGACCGCATCACCCTGCGCGTCCGTCACCGTCCCGGTCACCACGTTCGGGCGGAGGGCGACGTCGAGCGACCCATCGACCGGAACTTCCGCGGTCGTCGGGTCGTAGCCTGGCGAGTTGACCTCCACAGCCGATCCCGGTACCGCGAACACGCGGAATGCACCGTCCGCATCGGTGTACACGGTGTCGGCGTTGCCGGCCACGAGGAGGCTCGCGCCTTCCACCGGCGCATCGCTGAACCGATCGACGACGGTGCCGGTCACCTCGCGCGGCGGCACCGGCGTGGGCGTGGGACGAACCCTGGGCGCCGGTGCCTCGAGGACGCAGCCTCCGATCGTCGCGGCCGCGAGTGTCGCCGCCACGAGGACCCGCCGAGCTCTCACGCCGCCGATGCGGCCTCGTCGAGGGCCGCCTGACGCAGCCCTGTCACGACCGGCGCGAGGTCACCGCCGTGGCGGTACAAGGCGCTGCCGCAGACGAGCACCTCCCCGCCCGCCGCATGTGCACGTCCGATGCTCGCCTCGTTCACCCCGCCGTCGATCCCGATCGGCAGGTCCAGATGAAGTTCACGGATGACGTCGCGCAACCGCTCGGCCTTGGGGAGCGCTTCGGCGATGAACTCCTGGCCGCCGAAACCGGGGTTGACCGTCATCACGAGCACGAGCTGCAGATCTCGGAGGAACGGGATGACGGCGTCGGCAGATGTCTCGGGATTGATCGCCAGGCCCGCGCCACAGCCTGCCGCACGGATCGCGGCGACCACGTCGGCCGGCCGGTCGTCCGCCTCGACGTGCGCCACGACAACGTCACTGCCGACCTCGACGAACTCGTCCACGAATGCCAGCGGCCTGCTGATCATCAGGTGGCTGTGGAACGGGAGTCGCGAGTACGGCCGAAGCGCCCGGACGACCACGGCTCCCATTGAGATGTTATCGACGAAGTGACCGTCCATGACGTCGAGGTGGATCGAGTCGACGCCTCCGTCCACGGCGCGGCGCACCTCGTCGCCAAGCGTCGCGAAATCGGCGTTGAGGATGCTCGCGCTGATATGCGGGGGGCGTCCGGTCAACCGCGGCCGGGATCAGTCACGCCGCCCGGTGACGAGCATCAGGTAATACAGGAAGGTGAGGACGGCGGTCGCTGCGGCTGCGACGTAGGTCCATGCCGCAGCCTTGAGGACGTCGCGCGCGCCGGCGTGCCGCTCACCGGTCATGCCGAGGCTGTCGACGAACGCGAGGGCACGGCCGCTGGCACCGATCTCGACCGGCAGCGTTACAAAGGTGAACACGACCGCCGCGGCGAAGGCGATCAGCCCGAAGACGGCCAGCCCCGTGGCGTTGAAGAACAGCCCTCCGATGATCAGCCACGGCGCGATGCCAGAGCCGAACTGCGCGGCCGGCACGATCGCCTGGCGAAGCGCCATCCACGGGTCGCGCTGCGCGTCCTGGACCGCGTGGCCGACCTCGTGCGCGATCACCGCCGCGGCGGCGACCGACAGACGCGCGCCGAGAGGGTCCAGTCCGGGAACCGCGAGGCGCTGCTGGGATGGATCGTATGTCCCGAGATCGGACCGGCCTGCCACCGCGGCACTGACGCGCAGCACCTTGCCGCGGGGGTCGTAGTGATCGGTCAGCTGTCCCGGCGTCGCCTCGATTTGCACGCTCGTCAGTCCCTGCCGGTCGAGCAGGCGGCGCGCGAATTCGAAGGCCCCGAGATTGATCCCTGAGTCGACCTTGGACCAGCGCGCGTACGTCGAGCGGACGCGCCAGGCCGCCCACCCGGTGATGAGGAGGGTCGGGAGAAGGACGAGGACGATGTAGGGCAGGAAACCGCCCATGGCTGTGTGCGTGACCTCCGTGAGCTGTCATCCGAGTATATCCAAGCCGTCCCCGGAGCAGGCTTACCGCCGGTTAAGGCTCCTCAACCGGGAGGCGCGCCGAGGACGACCCGGTCGGCCCGCAGGCCGCGGAGCCAATCGGCAGCCGGCATGACCGGCCGCCCCGCCGGCTGCACCGCGACGAGCTCGTAGGTTCCCCTACCACACGCCACGCGGGGCTCCGGTCCGCGGAGCACTTCTCCGGGTGTAGCGGCCGCGTCGTCGGGGAGCGGCCGGCCACGGCGGACGTGGAGTGGCCTCGCGCCGTGCGTCGTCCACGCACCCGGCCACGGCTGGAGCGCGCGGACACCGCGATCCACCTCGGATGCCGTGCGCGTCCAGTCGATCGCGCCGTCCGAGCGACGCAGCGGGCGAGTGTATGTCACGCCGTCGTCGGGCTGCGGAACGGCGGCAACATCGCCGCGCGCCCATGACTCGAGCACGGCCGGCACCTCGCGGGCAGCCACCGCGGCCAGCCGACGCTCGAGCACGACGGCGTCCTCGTCAGCGTCGAGCGGGACGCGCCACTGCCCGGCGATCGGTCCCGCGTCGACCTCGCGGACCATCACGATCAGTGTGACGCCCGTCTCGGTGTCGGCCGCAAGGATCGCCCCGGCGATCGGTGCCGGGCCGCGATGCCTCGGGAGAAGCGAGGGGTGGACGTTGAGCGGCGGGCGGGGCGCCGCCGCGAGGAGTGACGCCGGGACGATCTGCCCGTACGCGGCGAGCAGGAGCCCGTCGGGAGCGAAGCCGGCGATGGCGGCGTGACCCTCCTCGGACGCGAGCCGGGGCGGCGTGGCGATGCGCAGTCCTGCGACACGTGCGAAGGCACCGATGGGGCTCTCGCGCGGAAGCAGCCCACGGCCCGCGGGACGGGGCAGATGCGTGACGACCAGGACGTCGCTCGCGACCGCTACGACGCGCTCGAGGAGCGGAAGCCCGAACGCGCCGCCGCCGAGAAACGCGACGCGCCCGATGCCGGTCACCGCGCCTAGATTCCCGCCGTCGTCTCTTCCTGCACCTCGGGGCGCTGGCTCACCCGCACGAGCTCCTCGAGCGAGTCGAGGTAGTCGATATAGAGGAGACCGTTGAGGTGGTCGATCTCGTGCTGGAGCGCACGAGCGAAGAGTTCCTCACCCTTGACCCGGAACTCCTTGCCAAGGCGGTCGCGAGCCTTGACCGTCACGCGCCCGTACCGCTTGACCTCCGCGATGAAGCCGGGCAACGACAGGCAGCCCTCCCAGTCGACGATCTCGCCGCTGGCTTTCACGATCTCCGGGTTCACGAGCTCGGTGACCCTGTCCTCGAGCTCGATCAGCGCAGCCTGCAGCGGCACGCCCACCTGGTTGGCGGCGAGGCCGATGCCGGGCGCGTCCCGCATCGTCTCGAGCATGTCGTCGAGCAGCCGATGGAGTGCAGCGTCGTATCGCGTCACCTTGCGCGCGCGCTGACGCAGGATCGGCTCCTCGACCGTGAGGATGCGGCGGACGACCATCGGCGAATTCTAGAGGAGCGATTCGGGGTCGACGTCGATCACCGCCGCGGGCGGGACCTGCTCGAGAGCGGCACCACGGCTGTCCGCGTCCGGAGCGCGGACGACGACCTGCATGAGCCATCTTCCCGCTCGTCGCGGCACGTACGCCGGCAGCGGCCCGAGGACGTCCACGCCCTTGACCGATACGGCGTCGCGGATGGTGGCGGCGCGGTCCTCGGCCCGCGCGCGGTCGGGGTCGGAGACACCGATGCGGGCGAGGACCGAGAACGGCGGGTATCCGAGCAGCCGGCGGCGTGGCAGCTCTTCGGCGGCGAACGCGTCCACGTCGAGCTCCGCCGCCGAGCGGAGCGCGTAATGGTCCGGCGCGTAGGTCTGCACGAGCACGCGACCCGCCTGCGCTCCGCGGCCCGCACGCCCGGCGACCTGCGCCACGAGCTGAAACGTCCGCTCGGCGGCACGGTAATCGGGAAGGTTGAGCGTGACGTCGGCAGCGATGACACCGGCCAGCGTGACACGCGGCAGATCGAGGCCTTTCGCCACCATCTGCGTGCCGACCAGGACGTCGACGAGCCCGTCACGGAAGCGGTCGTAGACCGACTCGTAGCCGCGTCGTCGCGCGATCACGTCGCTGTCCAGCCGTCCGACGCGGAGCGATGGCAGGATTCGGAGGAGCTCCGCCTCGACGCGCTGCGTGCCGGCGCCGAAGTACCGGATCCGGACGCTCCCGCAGGATGGGCAGGTGGAGGGGACTTCGGCGGTTCGGCCGCAGTGGTGGCAGCGGAGCACTCCCCCATCGAGGTGAAAGACGAACGGTAGATCGCACTCAGGGCAGCGCAGGGTGTACCCGCAGTCGCGACACAAGACGAACGTGGACGCGCCCCGACGGTTGATGAGGAGGATCGCCTGCTCGAGTCCGGGCCGGAGCTCGGTGAGGGCCGATTGGAGTGGTCGCGAGAAGATCGATCGCTCGCCCGCGGCGAGTTCGGCCCGCATGTCCACCAGCTCGACCGATGGCGCCGCGCCGGCTCGGCGCCCGGTGAGGCACACGCGCGATGCGCGACCCGCCCGCGCTCGCTCGTACGTGACCATGTCCGGGGTTGCGCTGCCGAGCACGACGCGCGCGCCGCTGAGTGCGGCTCGTTCCCGTGCGACCCATCGAGCGTCGTAGCGCGGCGTCCGATCCTGCTTGTACGACGCGTCGTGCTCCTCGTCGACGACGATCGCTCCGAGCCGCGAGAGCGGCGCGAAGACGGCCATGCGCGTCCCGACCACGATGGCGGTCTCGCTCCGCAGGACGCGCCACCAGGTGTCGTGTCGCTCGCCTGGCGTGAGGCCGGAATGGAGCACCGCCACCGATGTGCCGAACGTCGCGCGGAGCCGGTCGGCGAGCTGGGTCACGAGCGAGATCTCCGGTACCAGGACGATGCTGCCCTCTCCGCGCGCGAGCGCGGACTCGACGATGCGCAGGTAGACATCGGTCTTGCCGCTCGCGGCCACACCTTCCAGCAGCATCTCCCCTCCGCGCGGAAGCGTCTCGAAGGCGTCGCGCGCAGCAGTTTGCTCGGCGGCGAGCGCATGGGGGTCCTCGGTTCGGATGGGTCGATGGGCGAGTGCGTCGCGTTCGTCACTGCGCCATCCGAGCTCCGCGAGGCCACGGCGTTCGAGCGCGCGAGCGGGCTCGAGGAGCTGGCTCGCCGTCACGCTCAGGGCGGCCGCCAGATCGTGCAGGGGCTGCGGTTGTGGCTCGAGCGCCTGAAGCAGCGCACGCTGCAGCGGGCCGCGAACGGGCGTGGCCTCGGCCGCGCGCTCGCTCGTCCCGACTATGGTTCGCGTCGCAGTCGGACGGCCCTCCGGTTGCCGAAGCGTCCAGGCCGCTCGCACAACGCCGGTCCTCCGGAGCCGCTCGAGCGCCGCGGTGCCGTCGGCGCCACGCAGACCCCGGCGGAGCTCGCGATCGCCGATCGTGGCGTCCGCTCCGACCGCGCCGCTGAGCGCCTGGGGTAGCCGCCCGATGTCCGCGACCTCCCAGCGGCGTTGCAGCCGAGCCTCGAGCCCGGCGGGAAGCATGCCGGCGATGGTCATCCCCAGCGGGGATCGGTAGTACGCCGATATTCGCTCCGCGAGTGCCAGCAGCTCGTCGGTCAGGATCGGCCCGGAGACGACCGTCTCGATCGAACGCAGCTCATCCCCGAACTCGCTCGCGCTGCGCTCACCGCCGCCGGACGAGGGCATCGCGTACCCCAGAGCGAGCTGACGGCCGTAAGGGACGAGCAGAACCGAACCGGGTGCCGGCGTCTCGGACCCGGGCGGGACGCGGTACTCGAACGTCCTGTCGGGCCGGTCGCCGACGGCGTCGACCGCGACGCGGACAGTCGGTGTCAGAGTCGCGCGCGTCGGGGCGGCTCGCGCCGCGCCTCGCGGTCGATGATCTCCCAGATCCACTCGGCGGCCTCGGCCGCGTGCCCGGTCTCGTTCACGACAACGTGGTCGTAGTCGGTCGACGACGCGATCTCGGCCACGGCATTGCGCTCGCGGAGCGCGAGGCTGGCCTGGCTCTCCGAGCGTCGCGACCGAAGCCGCGCCAGAAGGTCGTCCATCGATGGCGGCATCACGAAGATCAGCAGTGCATCGGCGATCAGGTTCCGGATCGATCGAGCGCCCTGAGGATCGATCGGCAGGATCGCGTGGCGTCCGTTCGCCAGCGCCCGCTCGACCTGGTCGCGCGGCGTCCCGTAGCGGTGTCCGTGGACCTCCGCCCACTCGAGCAGCTCACCCGAGTCGCGCAGCGCGTCGAACGCCGTCGGTTCCAGGAAGTGGTAGTGGACACCATCGGCCTCGTCGGCACGGCGCGGTCGCGTCGTGACGGCGACGATCGGCGCGAGCTCGGGGTGGCGCGCGCGCAGCGCCTCGACGATCGTGCTCTTTCCGACACCCGAGGGCCCGGAGATCACGACCACCATCGGCCATGCCATCGCGGTCACTCCGTGTCCAGGACCATGGCTCCGCGACCGACGGGGAGCGACGACGAGACGACGCCGCCGAGAGCATCGAGCGATCGCGCCAGATCGTCGGGGAGCTCCGCCCATGCCGTCACGCGGGCGCCATCCGCCGGACGCCGCAGCGTGAGCCGGGCGGCATGAAGGAATTGGCGGCGCAGCCCGGCGGGTCCCTCTCCCCCACCGTACCGCGCGTCGCCCGCGATCGGGAGTCGCAGAAAGGCGAGGTGCGCCCGGATCTGGTGTGTCCGGCCCGTTCGCGGACGGACTGAGAGCAGGGTGTAGGCGCCGATGCTGGCGATGACCTCGTACTCCGTCACCGACTCGCGGCCGCCTTCCCGAACCGTCATGCGCTGGCGGTTACGCGCGTCGCGTCCGACTGGCGCTTCGACCCGGCCGCGCGAGGCTTGTGGCGCGCCTCGAACGAGCGCGAGGTACTCCTTCTCGACCGTTCGCTCGGCGAGCTGTGCGCGCAGCGATGCGCGTGCCGGATGGGTCTTCGCGACCATGAGGAGCCCCGAGGTGTCCTTGTCGAGGCGGTGGACGATCCACGGCCACTCGCCGTCGTGTCGAGCGGTTCCGCCGGCAGTGACGCCCAGGCGGGCAAGCAGCCCGTGCACAAGTGTTCCGGAGCCATGCCCCGAGCCCGGGTGCACAACCAGACCCGCCGGCTTGTCGATGATCAGGAGCGAGTCGTCCTCGTAGACGGTGGTGAGCGCCATCGGATCGGCGAGAAGCTCGGGCGACGTGGCAGCGAGCGGTCGCACGGTGAGGCGCTCGCCTCCCCGGAGCCGGTCGGACGACCGCCCTGGCCGGCCGTCGACGAGAGCGCGACCGCCGGCGATCAGCCGCTGCGCCTCGGCTCGCGACACCCCGGCCGCGTGGCTCACCGCGAGGTCGAGGCGGCCGGGGGTCGCGTCCGCCTCGACCACGGCGTCCGCGACCATCGACCCGCCCGACGTCACGCGAGCGCCGGCTCGCGGCGTTCGGGCGTCCGGAGCAGGTACACCACCAGAACGCCGATTCCCACGACCAGCGACGCGTCGGCGACGTTGAAGGTGGGCCATCGGAGATCGCCGATGCCCGCCGACACGAAGTCGACCACGTACCCCTGGCGCAGCCGGTCAGTCAGGTTGCCCAGTGCTCCGCCCAACTGAAGGCCGAGCACCGCGTGGAGCCAGAGCCCCCGGTCGCGGAGCGCTCGGTGGAAGAACACGATCATGCCGAGGGCGAACAGCGTGACGGCGACGAAGAGCACGGTCTCGCCCTGCAGCAGGCTGAACGCGGCCCCTCGGTTCCGAGCATGCGTCAGGACCAGGAAGTTGCCGACCACGGGAGCGCGCGCGCCGATGTCCAGGCTGCCCGCGACGAGTGCCTTCGAGGCCTGGTCCACGACGTAGACGACGGCGGCCGCGAGACCCAGCACGAGCCATGTCCAGCGGCTCGTCTGCCGGGTCGCTCGCTCTGCCATCCGGCGGCTAGCGTAGTCGACGCCGTCCGCGAGCCGCAAGGAACGCGCGTCCGCGGCTGCTCACGCCCTCGCCCGGTCGATGGCGAGCGTGATGACGTCCTCGTCGAGGTCGATCGTCGTCGTGAGGTCGGGCGCCGTCGGCGCCGATCGCCCCATCTCGAAGCGGTCCGCCAGCGTCTCCTGCGCGAGCCAGTCGCGGTACGGGGACAGACGTGCGACGACGGGATCCGGTGCGGCGAGCGTCACCGCAATGCGGTCACTGATGGCATACCCCGCGTCCCTGCGCATTGCCTGGAGCCGGTGGCCGACCTCCCGCGCCAGGCCGTCCGCGAGGAGGCTCTCGTCGAGCTGCGTGTCGAGGGCCACCACGACCTCGTCGTCGTCGGCGACCTGGTATCCAGGCCGTGGCCGGGATACCAGCTGGAATTCGTCGGCTTCGAGCGTGACGCCGCCGGCCTCAGCTCTTCCGTCGGGGAGGAGCCGCCAGTCGCCCGATCGTGCCGCGGCCATGACGGTGCCGACGACGTCACGACGCCGCGGTCCGAGCACGGGGAGGACGGGCCGGAGCGCGCGCTCGAGGATGTCAGCGTCGTCACCGAGGAGCTCCAGCTCCCTGACGTTGAGCTCGTCCTCGATCTGGTGGACCAGCTCGTCGTGCGTCCGCGGGTCGCCGGACAGGCGGCCATTTGCCCGGTCCGGCAGCTTGACGCGCACGCGCCGCAGCGGCTGCCGGACCTTGACTCCCGACGATGCCCGTGCGGCCCGGCCGAGGGCGACGACACGGCGGGCGAGCTCCATCGAGGCGTCGAGCGCGGGGTCGGCACGGTCCGCAACCGCTGACGGGAAGTCGGTCAGGTGCACGCTATCCGGCGCTTGCGGGGCGACCGCGACGACGAGGTTCTGCCAGAGCGACTCGGCGAGGTGTGGAACGATCGGTGCGATGATCCGCGCGACGGTCGAGAGGCACTCGTGGAGCGTCGCGTACGCAGCGTCCTTGTCGGCGTCGCGCGCACCCTTCCAGAAGCGGCGGCGGTTCCGTCGTACGTACCAGTTCGAGAGCTCGTCCACGAAGCCCTCCACCGCCCGGGTCGCCGCCGCCGCGTCGTAGGCGTCGAACGCGCAGCGAGCCTCCGCCACCAGTGCGTCGAGCCGCGACAGGATCCAGCGATCGAGCAGCGAAGCGTCGTCGAGGCCAGGGGTGACCGACGGCGCCCATCGGTCGAGGACCGCGTACGTGACGAGGAAGCTGTACGTGTTCCATAGCGGGAGCACGAATCGGCGGACGATCTCGCTGCCCGGCCCGTAGCCGAAGTTCAGGTTGGTGGCGGGATTGGCGGCGGCGTACATCCAGCGCATGACGTCGGCGCCGATTCGCTCGGCCGCGTCGTCGAACCAGATCGCGTTGCCCTTCGACTTGTGCATCTCCTCGCCGTGCTCGTCGCGCACGAGGGCGTAGCCGAACAGCGTCCTCATCGGCGCCTGGCCAGACATGACCGTCGACATCGTCAGCAGCGAGTAGAACCAGTTCCGGAACTGACCGGGGAAGGACTCGGTCACGAAATCGGCCGGGAACCACTCGCGCCAGTAGTCGTGGTCGTCGTTCCAGCGCAGAGTGGAATACCCCACGATGCCGGCGTCCAGCCACGGGTTGCCGACGTCGGCGATCCGCCGTGCCGTGCCGCCGCACGCGCGGCACTCGACCTCCACGGCGTCCACCCACGGCCGATGCGGCGTGTGCCCGTCGAACTCGTCCCAGCCGGCGACCGCGCGCTCGCGCAGTTCGTCGCGCGACCCGATGACGTCGAAGGCCCCGCACTCCCAGCACGCCCAGATGGGCAGCGCCAGCCCCCAGTAGCGCTTCTTGCTGATCATCCAGTCGTGCATGTTCCGCAGCCAGTCGAGCTCGCGCTCCATCAGGCCGATGCGGGGCAGCCACTCGACCTGGCGCGTCACTGTGCTGATCTCGTCGCGCAGCGCGTCCATGGCGATGAACCACTCGTCCACCAGCCGGAAGACGAGCTCCGTGCCGCAGCGCCAGCAGACCGGGTAGCGGTGGAGGTAGTCGTCCCGCGCGACCAGGAGGCCTTTCTGCTCGAGATCGTCGGCGACCAGCGTGGCGACGTCCGCCGACGCATCGCTTGTGTGGCCGGCGAAGTGACCGGTCTGCCAGCCGTAGCCCGCGTTGAAGACGCCGTTCTCGTCGATCGGGTCGAGCACCGCCAGGCCGAACTGCTTCGCGAGGGCAAAGTCCTCCTGGCCGCAACCCGGCGCGATGTGGACGATACCCGTCCCTTCGACATCGGAGACGTCGTCCCAGGCGATGACACGATGCTCGACGCCCTGCTGGACGTCCAGTTCGTCGTAGGGGCCACGGTAGGTCCAGCCGAGCAACTCACTCCCGCGCGCCTCGCTGGCGACGCGTCCGTCCGGCGCGACCCGCTCGCGCGACCCGTGGCTGAGCCACCATCGGTCGGGTCCGCGCTCGACCAGCAGGTAGGTCAGGTCGGGGTGCACAGCCGCCGCGACGTTGCTCGACAGCGTCCACGGGGTCGTCGTCCAGACGAGAAGCGACTCGCCATCGTGGCCCGCCGAGGTCAGCGGCAGCTTCAGCGTGACCGACAGGTGGCTCAGCTCGCGATAGCCCTCCGTCTCGATTTCGTGCTCGGACAGGCCGGTCCCGCAGCGGGGGCACCACGGCATGACGTCGTGTCCGCGGTAGACGAGCCCGCGCTCGTGGCAGCGCTTGAGGAATGCCCAGATGGTGTAGTTGTTCTCGTCGGACATCGTGTAGTACGAGTTGTCCCAGCCCATCCAGTAGCCTAGCCGCTTGCTCTGCTCGGTCTGGATGCCGCTGAAGCGGAGCACCCGCTCGCGGCAGCGCTCCACGAATTCGGCGATCCCGTACCGCTCGATGTCGCGCTTGCTCGTGAACCCCAGCTCGCGCTCGACCTCTACCTCGATCCACAGCCCCTGGCAGTCGAACCCGTTCTGGTATCGCTGTCGCTCGCCGAGCATGGTGTGGTAACGCTGGTACAGGTCCTTGTACGTCCGCCCCCAGGCGTGGTGCACGCCCATGGGGTTGTTCGCGGTGATCGGGCCGTCGAGGAAGCTGTAGCGGCGCTCGCTGCGTTCGTTCCGCGCCAGGTAACGCTCCATCGTCCCTCGCGCGCGCCATAGCTCCTGGACCTCGCGCTCGAGCGCCGGAGGATCGAAATCGCCGACCGGCTGGAAGCCCCTCACGGTTGCCCTGCCTCACTGACAACAAAAACCCGTCCCTGTCGGGGACGGGAGACGGCTCCCGCGGTACCACCCGCGCTTGACCGCTGCCGGCGCGCCGGCACGATCCACTCGATCACCACGGGCCGTCGTCCTCGAGTAGCCGATGGTGCCGCCGCTGGTAACGGGTGGCGCCCCCGGGACCGCTACTCACGCGCGGCGGCGCGTCTTCGCGGTCCGGCTTGGGAGGGATCACGTGCCGCCGTCGGCCACCCGCTTGCACCGTCCGGGCGTCGCTTCACTGCTGCCGATGGTTGGCGGCCGCGCTGTCTCCGTCGCAGCCGTGTTGACTGCCGCGATGTTCGCAGCCCTCGGGACCGCGTGTCAATTCGTGGCGCTCACCCCATCGCCGCCCGCACGAGGAGCACGAGCGCGAAGAGCCCGCTCATCGCGACGAGCCCGGCGAGCCGCGGCCACGCGAACCGCGCCAGAAGGCTCCCGACCGTCGACAGTGGACCTGCGAGGAGCAGCCCGATGGCCAGGTCCTCCGGTCGCGTCGCAGGCCTCATCAGCGCGGCGCCCGGGAGCAGGAAGACCCCGGCGACCGCGCTGGCGACGACGCTCGGCGCGAGCGACACGGCGACTGCGATCGATGTGGCCCCGAGATCGATGCGCGGCCGCTCGGGGCGCGCTGCCGCGACGGCGGCGGCGAAGAGCGCCGCCGGGCCGCTCCCGGCGCCGGCGACCGCGGCGGCTCCACCGCCGGCTGCTCCCGATCCCACCGCTGGCGGACGCCCCGTCGGCGCAGATGGAGGCGCGGTCGGCGCTGCGGGCCGAGTGGCTACAGGCGCGGCGGGAGAACGCCTTCCCCTGAAGAAGGGACGCAATCGCCGCGCCGGCGCCTGGGGACGCGACGCCGAGCGCTCCCGCTGTGCTTCCCGTCCCGCGTCGGCCGGTCGCTCTCGCTGCTGCACTCGTTCCACCTCCGCCTCGCGCTCCGCGGCCCGTTGCGCCACCCAGGCGCGATCGGCGTCGGTGCGCAACGCCGCGGCGCGTCGCTGCTCCTCCGCGTGCCGTTGCGCGGCTGCCTGTTCAGACGCGATCCGACGCTGTTCCTCCTCCCTCCGCTGTTCTTCTGCCCGTCTCGCCGCTTCGGCACGTTCGATGGCCGCGCGACGCTCTTCCACCGCGCGGCGCTCGGCTTCGGCACGTTCCGCTGCCAGGCGGCGCTCCTCCTCGGCGCGGCGCTCGGCTTCGGCGCGTTCCGCAGCCAGGCGACGCTCCTCGTCGGCGCGCCGTTCGGCCTCGGCACGTTCGACGGCCGCGCGGCGCTCTTCCACCGCGCGGCGCTCGGCTTCGGCACGTTCCGCTGCCAGGCGGCGCTCCTCCTCCGCTCGGCGCTGGGCCTCCGCGATTCGCTCGGCTTCGGCTCGTCGCTCTGCCTCCGCGCGTTCTATGGCCGCTCGCCGTTCGGCCTCGGCACGTTCGATGGCCGCGCGTCTCGCTTCCTCGGCCGCGCGTTGCTCCGCGGCGATGCGCGCCAGTTCCGCCTGCCGGGCCTCCTCCGCCGCCCGTTCCTCCGCGGCGATCCTGTTGAGCTCCGCCTGTCTCGCCGCGTCCTCGGCGGCAAGCGAAGCCAACCGCTCTTCCTCCCGTCGCACGCGCTCGATGCCGGTCAGCGGCCTGCTCGGCCGAGGTGACGCCGCAATCGGGCGGACGGCCGGCTCCACGGGCCGGGCCGCTTCACTCAACGCGTACAGGAGCTGGCTCTCATCCGCCGCTGCGACCACGAGCCGGCCGCGTTCGGTGGGGACGACGATCAGCGCGCTCACGGTCCCGAGCTTCACCACCGACACCGGCTCTACCCGCCGCAGCCGTCCGGCGCCGAACGCGACGCCGAAGATGCCGAGACCGGCCTGCACCACTCGCGGGCCGTGGCGCGGCACCGCGATGCGGGTGACCGCTCCGGGCACGAGGGCGTAGTCGTGGCGTCTGAGCAGCGTCGACACGCGGACGCTGCCGCGCATGACGTAGAGGCGGATGCTCGTCAGGTACAGCGCGAAGACGAGCCCGATCAGCCCGAGGAGCGCACCCAGCCCGCCGGCAGCCAGACTCGCCGGCTGCTCGAGGACAGCGAGCGCGGCGACCGCTCCCCCGCCGCCGATGGCAACCAGCAGCAGCGGCAGCAACAGCATGCGCGCGAGGTTCCGCTTCAGGCGGATGCGGGTCTGGTTGCGCGTCGCCACGGTCAAGCCTTCTCCGTCACGCGGTACTCCAGGTAGCGACCCGTCAGCAGCCGCGTCTGCGCGTCTAGCGCCGGCAGGTTGCTGAAGATGAATCCGACCAGTGGGATCGCCAGCCACTGCAGATACGACCCCAGCCGCCGAACCGGGTGGAAGTCACGTGGCCGCGGCGGAACGAGCCGCTCCTCGATGAAGATCAGCACGATCAGGGCCGCGAGCGCGAGGGTGAGCATCCACCCCGCGTAAATCGGCAGGTTCTGGCCCAGCGTTGTGCGGGCGAACTCGGGGTTCAGCAGGAGCGGGACGTTCGAGCCGAAGAGGATGACGAACGGCGCGATCGCCCAGTTGATGTGCTCCGCGAACAGGTTCGCGATCCGCCACACCCGGCTTCGCAGCGGGATCTCGCGATGGCGGATCGCGTTCTGGATCGCGTACGGGATGTCGGTCACGCCCCACGCCCACCGGCGGATCTGGACGTACTGCGACACGAGCGAACGCGTGTACCCGCTCGCGCGGACGGCGTCGCCGTAGATCGGGATGTACAGCGGTACGGCACGGAACCGGGTCCCGTACGTGAAGAAGCTCTTCCAGTAGAACCGGCTGTCCTCCGGGATGGCATCGGTCGCCCAGTACCCGACCTCGTGGACGAGCTTCAGCGTCGCGGTATAGCTGCTGAAGCTGTACAGCTTCTCCGGCATCACCGAGCGCCACATCTGGATCTGCGTACAGCCCGCAGAGACGAGGCGCACCGGCAGCGGCGCGTCCCAGAGGTTGTTGTGGAACATCGGGATCGGCTGGTAGAGCTGCGTCTCGCGGTTCGGATCGGTCAGGTGCTTGTAGGTGAGGTACGCGAAGTACTCGCGATGGACGCGGCAGTCGGCGTCCAGGTCCGTGATCAGGACCCGCGACGGGTCCATGGCGCGTTCGCCCACCAGCACCCGATACAGGTACTTCCCGCCGAACGCCATGGCGCTCGACTTGCCGATCACGACGCCGGGCTCGAGCGGGTCGAGGATGTGGAAGAAGTCGGCGAAGGAGCCGGCAAACTCGTCGCGGAGCGCGGCGACGTTCGCGATGCCGTGCTCGTCCGTCTGGCGCGTGATGACCGCGACCATCAGCCGCTCCTTCGGCCACCTGGCGGCGGCAAGCGCGCGGAGCGTCGCGCGCAGCTTCTCGAGCGGCTCGGTGTACGTCGGGATCAGTGCGAGGTGGGTGTACTCGATCCACGCGGGGAGTGGCTCGCCCGCGCCCTCGAGCGCGTCGATGACGCGGAGCTCTCGCCGGATGCGGCGCCGCTCTGCCGCGGCGTCGCCGTAGGACCGGCCGCCGATCCAGCCTGCCGGCAACGACACGAATCCGGACGCCGCGGGCGACGGACCCCGACGCAGCCACGCAAGACGGGCCTCGAGAGTCGCGCGGCGAGCGGCTAGGTCGCGAAGCGCCTCGCAGCGCTCGAGCCAGTCGACGGCCAAGACGGCCTTGACCCGCCGAAACGCCACGAACACGGCACCCGCGAGCCAGAGCGCCCGGCAGAGCCAGTAGAAGTCGAAGCTGAGCACGAAGTACGCGACGAGGGACGGGTAGCTGAAGCTGAGCCAGATCGGCAGGATGATGACCGCCCACGACGTGAAGCCCGGGACCATCTCGAGCAGGCGCTGGAGCCAGCGGTAGCGTTCGTCGTCGGGTTGCTCGACCATCTCGCCTTCGATGCGGTGTGCCGGGGACCGTCGTCAGGCGCCGCTCCGGTGCGCCCAGGTGCGCTGCTCCGGGCGCGGTGCCTCAGTAGACGGGCGTGAGCCAGCTCCGGTAGCGCTCGAGGCGGCCTCGCACGGCATCGAAGTACAGCGTCGCGAGCCGCTTCGAGATCGGTCCCGGCCGGCCGTTCGCGATCGTGCGCCGGTCGACCTCCACCACCGGCGAGATCTGGGCGCCGGTCCCGCACAGGAACACCTCGTCGGCGACGTAGAGCTCCGTCCGATCGACGCTGCGCTCTATCGTCTCGACGCCGAGCTCATCACGTGCGAGCCCGATCAGCGCTCGCCGGGTGATTCCCTCGAGCACGTTGTCGGTCACCGCCGGCGTGATCAGCTTGCCGTGTCGCACGATGAACAGGTTCTCGGCGCTGCCCTCGCTGACGTGACCGTCGTGGGTCAGGACGATCGCCTCGTCGTACCCGTTGAGCTGCGCCTCACTCTTCGAGAGAGCGCTGTTAACGTACCCGCCGGTGACCTTGCCGCGGGCCGGCAGCGCGTTGTCGTCGTTGCGGCGCCACGTGCTCGTCTGCGCGCGGATGCCATCCTCGGTGTCGATGTAGTGGCCGAACGGCACGGCAAACACCGTGAAGTCCGCGTCGAGGTTGTGCAGTCGAACGCCGATGACCTCGCTCGATTTGTAGACGAGCGGCCGGATGTACGCATCCTCCCGAAGCCCGTCCCGCCTGAGCAGCTCGACGGTCAGGTTGGCCAGCTCCTCGGCGGTGTAGGGGACGTCCATGAACAGGATGCTGGCCGAGTGGCGCAGCCGCGCGTAGTGGGGCACGAGGTCGAGCCCGTAGAGTTGGCCCTGCTCCGCGTTCCAGTAGGCGCGGATGCCCTCGAAGACGGCCGTGCCGTAGTTGAACGCGTGCGTCATGACGTTGATGTTCGCCTCGCGAAGCGGGACGAAGTCGCCGCGCAAGAAGGCCCAGAGCTCGCTCGCGGGAACCGCGCGCTGCGGAGCGGACTCGGTTTCCTGCTTCAGCACGTCGTACTCCTCTGGAAGGCAGGCGACGTCGGCGTCATCTGCACGCGACGGACCATTATACGGACGGCCTAGTGCCCGCCTCCCACGCCGAACGGGAGGAACAGGGCGGCCGCCACGTAGGCGACGTACAGCGGGCCGCCCAGCAGCAGCAGCCATGCGTTGAGGCGTCCGCGCCGCAGCATGCCGCCGAAGATGACGAGCGTCGCGATGAAGGCGGCACCTGCCGAGGCGAACGAGAGCGCGTTGTCGGCGCGGAACGCCCACTCGGTGAACAGCAGAGCGAGCACGGTTGGCAGGCAGCTCTGGAAGACCATCGCGCCGGTCAGATTCCCCATTGCCAGGGTGTCCTTGCCGTTGCGCACCCACAACACGCTGTTGAATTTTTCGGGAAGCTCGGTCGCGATAGGCGCGACGATGAGCGCCAGAATCCGGCCGTCGAGCCCGATGGCCCACGAGAGGTCCTCCACCGCGCCGACGAAGACGCGTGCGGCGACCACGATCAGCGCCAGCGCGGCGAGCACCTGGATGGTGATGATCCGAAGCCGCGGCGCAGGGCTCGCGTCGGCCGAGGCCTCGACGCGCCACACGCCGATGCGCGTGAAGTGCAGGCGGCTCAGCTCCGCCTCGTCGGTCTCGATCACCTCGTCGGTGAAGTGCGCCCGGACGTAGATCGCATAGCCGACGAGGAGACCCGCAGCGACGACGTACTTGATCGCGGAGAGCGAGGTCGGCAGGAACGCGGCGCCGATGGCGAGGCCGTAGGCGGCGAGAAAGAACGTCACGTCGCGGCCGAGGACGCGGACGTTCACGACCATCTCGCTGCTGCTTCGCCGGCCCCGTGCCCGGTACACCAGCACCGCGACGCCGGTGACGAACATCGCCAGTGTGGAGAGCATGAAGGGAGCGCCGAGGATGGCACCGATCCCGACCTCCGCGGCCGCGGCGTTCGGTTCGCCGCTCAGCAGCGGTCCGACGATGGCGATCACCGGGATCAGCGTCTCGGGCATCGCCGTTGCGACCGCCGCCAGGATGCTGCCGACCGCTCCCTCGGCGAGGTTGAGCCGATGGCCGAACCATTCGATTCCGTTCGTGAACAGCTCTGCCGCGACCAGGATGACGACGAGCGATCCGACGATGAGGACGATGTCCAGGCTCATCGTCCCGCTCCCGACACCAGCGCGGCGCCGACGACGCTAGCAAGCAGGACGGCCAGGACGGTCGCGGTGGCCCATGCGTATCGCCGCTCGCGCACCAACGCGAACGCCCCGAGCGCGGCCGCTAGCTCGACGATCGGCGTGAACGTCACCAACAGCAGTCCGGCGCCGATCAGGCCGAGTGGCCCAACGGCCCACCACGTCGCTACGTCGCGGCGTTCCGGCGGCGTCGGCGTGCCCGCGAGCAGCCAGCTGGCGACGCCCGCGATTAGGATCACCGCGGCGGCGGCGGCGGCGGCGGCGAGCGTGCGACCGATGACTCGTTCCACTAGCCCCGCCTGTGGCGGCGCGCTCACGCCGACCCGCCGATCCCGAGCGGTTCGAGCGCTCGGAGCGTCATCTGGACGGCGACGTACAGAACGATCACCACGAACACGAGTCTCAGCAGGCGCGGCCGGATGCGCGACGCGACGCGCGAGCCGATGAAGGCGCCACCGAAGACGCCGAGCACGACGGGTCCCGCGACCGTCGGGTCGACGTCGCCGCGGAACAGATAGAACACGGCGCCGGCGGACGCCGTGACGCCGATGATGAAGTTGCTCGTCGCGATGGCTACCGGCATCGGCGCGCCCATCACGAGGTGAATGATCGGCACCTTCACGACGCCGCCGCCGACGCCCAGCAGCGCCGACAAGTTGCCCGCCACGAACGATCCCACGAGCGCCGCCGGAAGGCGGTGCGTCCGGTACGCGGGAGCGGGTCCTCCTGAAGGCGCGGCAGCCTCGGCCTCGATGCCCGCGCTCGCCGCAAGAGCCTCGCCCTCGGGGGCGCGCGCCCGAGCGAGGCTGAACGCGGTGTAGTACATCAGCGCGGCGAAGAGCCCGGCGATCACCTCGTCGAGTAGGACGCCGGCGATCAACCCACCCGCGATCCCGCCCAGCGCGGTCGCCACCTCTAACGTGATGCCGAGTCGCACGTCGGCGCGACCGCTTCGAACGTAATGCGCGGCCGCGCCACTCGAGGTCGCGATGACGCAGATCAGACTCGTTCCGACGGCGACGCCGAGCGGGTAGTGGAAG
>JBHENJ010000007.1:0-48206 GCA_046262115.1 Candidatus Limnocylindria bacterium
GCACTACGAAGCCGCCATCGATCTGGCGCCGTACGAGGAACTGCCAGAGCTGTACGGGGCGCTCGGCGCCGCACACACTGCCGGGGACCGATCGGCGGACGCCTATCGCCGCGCCATCGAGCTCGGCCGGGAGCAGGGCAAGTCCGCCGACTTCGTGCTCCGCTACCTCGCCGAGATGCTGATGGTGATGATGCGCTGGTATGGGGGCGTAGCGCGTCAGCCCGACGAATCCGCGATGGTCGACCTGAGGCGCCAGGGCCGCGCGCTTCTCGAACGCGCGAGTGACGAGCGGATCCGCGCCGCGTTCTTCATCGCCGACGGCTTCTTCCCCTTCTGGGTCCGCAGCTCAGGCACGCGCGAGCCAACCGAGACGGACATCGCGGAGATGCGCGTATCGGTCGAGGCGGGCCTCGAGATCGCCGAGCGGCTCGACGACGCCCGCCTGATCAGCGCCGCTCTCGACGCTATCACGGGAGTGCCCATGAAGGCCCGCGACGTCTACGACACCACCATGCGCCGGGTGACGCTGGAGGATCGGCTTCCTCTCGAGGAGCGCCTCGACACGTATTACATGCTCGGCTGGTGGTCGATCCTGATGGGCGATCTCGGCGAGGCGCTGAGCATCGCCGAGCGAGGCCTGAGCTTCGCGCAGCCGGGCCAGGGTCAACGCTGGGCCATCGGCCTGGCTGCCTGGAGGATCTACGCTCTGGTGCTCGCGGGACGCTGGGACGAGGTTGCCGCCGCGGTCGAGCAGGGTCTGCGGATCTGGAACGAGGACCGATTTCCAGTGGCCTTCGCCGTCCCAAGCTTTCTGGCCGCGCTGGACGTGGCCCGAGGGCGCGGGGACGACCGACTCGTCGAGCGGTGTCGCGAGGTGCTCGATGACTCGCTCCGGGAATTCGATCCGTCGCACCCGACGGCAGCCCTGGCCGCCATCGCGGCGCTTGATCTGGACGCCACGGCTGCCAATGTCGTCGGTCGACCGGATCGCTACCGGCAACGCCCCCAAGCCGTCGAGCGCGCCATCGCCGTGTGCGCGGACCGATCGCATCCGATGCCGGAAGCGGCGCTGCGCGACGTGGCGGTCACCGCGGCGGGCGACATGCCGATCGTCGAGGCCCAGGCGAGGCGCGGGCTCGGCATCGGGCTCCATGATCCTGCCGAGTTGCGGCACGCCCTCGAGCTCTTCGAGCGGCATGGCGTGATCCCGTACGTCGCGCGGACACGCGTCGAGCTCGGGCGGCTGACCGGGGAGGAGGCGATGGTCGCGCGGGGCATCGCAGGCCTGGAAGCGCTGGGCGATCTCGACCAGCTGTCCCGATTCGCGGCCGGCGGCTGAATTCTGTGCCAATGCTTCGCCCACAGACCGTAGGCGCGCGGGACGCCATCGGGTACGCCCTCTGCGCGCTCGGCTGAGCGTGGACGTCGCGCCGGGCGCGCCTGCTGAGCGCGTTCGAGGGTAAGGGCCGCCGGCGCGGACATCTGGCACTCGGATGGCACGCGTGCGCCGATATGGTCCACCCGCGCGGACATGTGGCAGTCGGATGGGCCGCGTGCGCCGATACGGTCCGCCCGCGTCGACCGGGCGCCCCCGGCAGACGCGCGTCAGCCCTAGTCGAGGAACTCCGTGTCGATCTGCGCGCGCTGGAGCTTGCCCGAGTAGTCGATGTAGACGCTCTTCCACTCGCTGAAGAACTCCAGCGCGGCCTGACCTACCTCGCGGTGCCCGTTGCCCGTGGCCTTGACGCCGCCGAACGGCAGGTGCGCCTCTGCGCCGATGGTGCCGTGATTGACGTAGCCCAGCCCCGACTCGAAGTCGCGGATGGAGCGGAACGCGAGGTTGACGTCCCGCGTGAAGAGCGACGTCGACAGCCCGTACTTGACCGAGTTGACGATCTGCACGGTCTCGTCCCAGTCGTCGACCGGGATGACGGTCGTCAACGGCCCGAAGATCTCCTCCTGCGCGATGCGTGCATCGGGCTTCGCGTTGGTGAACAGCGTCGGCCTGAAAAACGAGCCGCGGGCGAGATCGCCGTCTCGAGCGGGCTCGCCGCCCGTCACCAGCTCGGCCTCCGTGCGGCCGATGGCGGCGTAGCCCTCGATCCGCTCCACGGCGCGATCGTTGATGACCGGGCCGACATCGGTCTTCTCGTTCAGCCCGTCGCCCAGGACAAGGGATGCGACGCGCTTCCGCAGCGCCTCGACGAACTCGTCGTGCACGCGCCGATGGACGATCAGCCGCGACGCCGCCGTGCACCGCTGGCCCGACGTCCCGAACGCGGACCAGACGACGCTGTCGAGTGCCAGGCCGAGATCTGCGTCGTCCCAGATCACGATCGGATTCTTGCCACCCAGCTCGAGACTAACCCGCTTCAGTGTCTTCGCGGCGCGGGTCGAGATGTCGACGCCGGTCTCCGTGTGTCCCGTGAAGCTGATGGCGTTGACGTCGGCGTGCTCGACCAGCGCGTTGCCGACATCGCCTCCCGACCCCGTCACGACGTTCACCACGCCGTCCGGCAGCCCCGCATCGGAGAGCAGCTCCACGAAGCGGACCGCGCACGCCGGCGTATCCGACGCCGGCTTCATGACGACGGTGTTGCCGCAGATGAGCGCCGGCATGAGCTTCCATGCCGGGATGGCGATCGGGAAGTTCCAGGGCGTGATGATCCCCACCACGCCCACGGGCTGGCGGATGCTCATCGCGAACTTGTCCGGCATCTCCGACGGCACGGTCTGCCCGAAGAGGCGCCGTCCCTCGCCCGCCATGTAGTAGGCGACGTCGATTGCCTCCTGGACGTCGCCGCGCGCCTCGGGCAGCACCTTCCCCATCTCGCGGGTCATCAGCCGCGCGAGCTCCTCCTTGTGCTCGGCGAGCAGTCGCCCGGCCCGGAACAGGATCTCGCCGCGCTTGGGCGCAGGTAGCTTGCTCCACGACCGATACGCCCTGCGGGCGGCCTCCACCGCCGCATCGACGTCCGCGGGTGTGGATGCCGGGAACGTCCCGATCACCTCCTCGTGGTTCGCCGGGTTGACCGATTCGAACGTCGCGCCGCCGGCCGCGTCGCGCCAATCGCCGGCGATCAGGTTGCGGTAGGTCGCTGTCATCCGCCTCCGCCTCAGTGGATGGAGGTGGTGTCGAGGTTGCGGACGCGAGTCGCCAGCGTGGCGAGGACCTGCACCCGTACCGCTGGGAATTCGTCCATGAGCGAGTGGAACGCGCGATGGCCGATGATGAGCAGCCGCGACGGCGAGGCGAGCGTCACGGTCGCCGAGCGCGGTCCGCCATCGACGAGCGCGATCTCCCCGAGGATCTCCCCGCCCCCGCGCTCCGCGATCACCTGGCCGTCGCGCTCGACCCGCACGCTGCCTTCGACCAGTACGAACAGGTCGTCGCCCGGCTCTCCCTGGCGCATCAGCACCCGTCCCTCCGGCAAATGGATCTCATCGGTCAGCATCCCCAGGCGTTCGATCTCGCGGCGGCCGAGACCCGCGAAGAGCGGGACCCTGCGCAACAGCTCGAGCTTCTCGTCCTTCACAGCCACGTCTCAGTCCTCCGCACCGATGGCACTCACGCCGAGGGATCGGGCGTGTCGGGGAGCCGCAGCGCCGAGCGCACCTCGGCCAGGGCTTTGGCGACGCCCCGGTTCGCGTCCTCCAGCTCGCCCAACAGGTCGAGGTACGCGGCGTCGCTCAACTCCGCCGCAAGCCGCTGCTCGAGGTCGAGCGATTGCCGGTCGGCGCTCCGCAGTCCGAGCACGAGACCGCTGACCTCGGCCGGAAACTCGATCCCCGCCAGGCGGTCGTACTCCGTGGTGGCGTTCACGCTGCTCTCGCAGGCCGCAGATGCTAGCGCAACCTAGAGCCGGGGACTGAAGCGCAAGCCGCCAGCGACACCGGGCGACGTCAGCTCCCACGGGTCGAGGAGCTGGTCGAGCTCGTCCTGAGTGAAGATGCCGCGCTCCAGGACGATCTGACGGATCGTGCGCCCAGTGACGAGCGCCTCCTTGCTGATCTCCGCCGCGAGCGCGTAGCCGAGATACGGCGCCAGCGGCGTCGCCATCGCGCTGGACTCCTCGACGAGTGAGGTGGCGCGCCCGACGTTGGCCTCGATCCCGATCACGCAGCCCCGGGCGAACGTGCGGCACATGTTCGTCAGCAGCGTCAGCGACTCGAGGGTGTCGTGGCTGATCATGGGCATCATCACGTTCAGCTCGAGCTGACCGGCGGCGGCCGCGGCAGCGACGGCGGTGTCGTTGCCGATGACGTGGAAGCAGACCATCGACAGGCACTCGGCCATCACTGGGTTCACCTTGCCGGGCATGATGCTCGAGCCGGGCTGCACCGCCGGCAGCCGGATCTCGCCGATGCCGGTGCGGGGTCCCGACGACATGATCCGCAGGTCCTCGCTGATCTTGAGCAGGTCGACGGCGAGGGCGCGCAGCGAGGCCGACACCTCCAGCATCGGGGCCATCGACTGCGTCGCCTGCACGAGCGAATCGGCCGTTCGGAGGTCGTGGCCGGTCAGCTCGGACAGGTCGGCGACCACCCGCTCGATGTACTCGGGCTCGGCATTCAGCCCGGTGCCCACGGCCGTGGCGCCGATGTTCTGCTCACGAATCGCATCGGCCGCGTGCTTGATGCGCCCGCCGGCGCGCGTGAGCGTGAGGGCATAGGCAGCGAACTCCTGGCCGAGGCGGATCGGGACCGCATCCTGGAGGTGCGTGCGGCCGGCCTTGACAACGTGGTCGAACTCGCGCGCCTTGGCGTCGAAGGCCAAGATGAGCTCGTCGAGCGCCGGAAGCAACGCGCTTATCCCGTCGAGGGCAGCGATGCGCATGGCGGTCGGGATCACGTCGTTCGTCGACTGCGCCATGTTGACGTGGTCGTTGGGCGAGACCCGCGCGTAGTTGCCGCGCTCGTCGCCGAGGAGCTCCAGGGCGCGGTTCGCGAGCACCTCGTTCGCGTTCATGTTGTGGCTGGTGCCGGCGCCCGCCTGGAAGGGGTCGATCCGGAAGTGGTCGGTCAGCGGCCTGCCGTCGGTCATCGGCCGTCCATCCAGCGCCTCATCCGCGGCGGCCATGATCGCGTCGGCGATGTCGGCGTCGAGGCGGCCAGTGCTGCGGTTGGCGGCCGCCGCGGCGCGCTTCACGAACAGCGTGGCGCGCACGAAGAGCGGGTGGGGGCGCTGCCCGCTGATGTCGAAGTTCTCGATCCCGCGCTGCGTCTGGACGCCCCAGTACGCGTCGGCGGGGACCTCCTTCTCCCCCAGCGGATCCCGTTCGCGGCGCGTCGCCGCGGTCACGGCACCAGCCGGATCACCGGCGGCACGAGGTACGGCATGCCGCCCGCCTCGAGCTCACCGAGAAGCGTCGAGGCGCGCGCGACGAGCTCGTCGACCACGATGCCGCGGTACTTCGGCTGATACGGCGAGAGCCTTGCGATCCCCTCGGACAGTTTGTTCCGCGCTCCACGGGCGTTGCGGCGCTGAAGATGGAGAAGCCCGGCCGCGATCTGGATCAGCCCCTGGTAGAAGTCGCGATCGCGCTCGTCCGCCGCGCGCCACAGGATCTCCCACCCCTCGTGCGCGTGCCAGTAGCGCGCCTGGTTGAAGAGCGCGACCGAGCGACTGAAGATCCGGTCGACCTCCGCCTCGTCGAGGGTCGTCGCGTCGGGCGAGGCGGGCTCGGCGATCCGCTCGCGCGCGATGTCCGCGACCGATTGGCCGCCCATGCCCGCGATCCCGACGCGCGGGGCGTCCTCCGGCTCGGGCTCGGATGGCGCCGCGCCGCGTTCGTTCTGCGTATCGGCGTCGGTGGTCTTGGGCGCGGGCGTCGGCGGCTCCGCCGGGCGCTGCTCGACCGGTTCGGGCGGCTCGACCGGCTCCTCGATCTGCGCCGGCGGCGGCGCCTCGTCCGCGGGCTTGCTATCCGCGGTGGCATCGGCGCCTTCGAGACGCTGCGGCTCCTCGCGCACCGGGCGGTAGGCTCCGTCGGCGGCCCTGCCCATCACGAACAACAGGTCGGCGAGGCGATTGAGGTATGGGATGACGGACGAACCGGGGAGCCGTCCGTCGCGATCGAGCGCGACAGCCGCGCGCTCGGCGCGTCGCACGATCGCCCGAGCGAGATCGAGCGCCGCTCCGGGCGGGGTCTCACCCGGCACCACGAACTCGGCGGGCATGGGGTGACGCTCTCCGAGCGCATCGATCTCGCGCTCCAGCGCCGCGACCATCTCGCCCGTGACGAGGCTGACGCCGGGGGTGAGCCGCGCGCGGCGATCGGTGTGCGTCGCGAGCTCTGCGCCGACGACGAACAGCTCGCGCTGCAGGCGGATGACCAGCTCTCCCAGCGAGCGATCCTCGAGCACGGCGCGGGCGAGGCCGAGCGCCGAGACGGCCTCATCGGTCGTTCCATACGCGTCGACCCTTGGATCCGCCTTCGATATCCGCTCTCCCCCGAACAGCAGGCCCGTCGAGCCGCGGTCTCCCTTGCGCGTGTAGATACGCACGCAACAGTCCTCGTTGGGTCGGCATGTATGCTACTCCGGCATGCCTTCGACCGATGACGGACGCCCCGTCGGCGACCAGCCCGGCATCACCTCCGACGGGTCGCTCGAGCACCGCATCCCCGGCAAGCGGATCCTGGTCGTCAACGACACCCAGGAGATCCTCGAGCTCTTCGACGACCTGCTTAGTCATCTCGGCCACGAGGTGACGCTGATGAGCTTCGCACCGAACGAGCTCGACCGGGTCAAGCAGGCACGCCCCGAGCTGATCATCATCGACTTCATCCTGGGCGGTCGAGAGATGGACGGCTGGCAGCTGCTCCAGAAGCTGAAGATGGACCGCGACACCGAACGGCTGCCGGTCATCGTGTGCACGGCGGCAGTGCACGAGGTGCGGGAGCAGGAGGGTTATCTCACGTCACAGGGGGTGGTCGTCCTGCTCAAGCCCTTCAGCCTCGATCAGCTCGGCGTGGCGCTCGAGAAGGCGTTCCTGCTCCAGACGAGCGCCATGGGCATCACACGGCCCGACAGCTGGGCGGACGACATGGAGGCCGCGGAGCGGGACGACACCCAACAGGGGATCGGTGACGAGAACGGCGCCGCACCGGAGGCCGCTTCCGAGCAGCCTGCTGGTGCCCGAGAGAAGGGCGGCTAGAAGAGCCCGGGCGGCGGAACCCAGCGGTCGGCGAGCAGCGTCACCTTGACCGGCGGCCCCACGACTCCCTCCGCCTTGGTCTTCACGGTCTGGATCATCTCCCCCGCCCATGGGCAGAACGGCGTGGTGAGCACCATCTTGATCTCGGTGGGCGTCTCGCCCGAGCCGATCTCGATGTCCTTAATGAGGTCCAGGTCCACGATGCTCATGCCGATCTCCGGGTCGACGATGTCGTAGAGCGCCTGCATGACCTCGTCCGCGCGGGACAGGTTCGCTTCAATCGTCATAGCGCAAGTCTAGCAGCCGATGCGCCCCGCGCTGCGTCAGAGGAGCGCGGCGTCGAACACCGGGTGCGGCGGCCGCACCGGCGGCGCCACGCGGTGATAGCCCTCGTAAATTGCGTGCCCGCTCTCGATGGCGACGCGAAGCTCGGCGACCGGCTCGGCCAGGTCGGGTTGGCTGACGTGGCACTCGAGCGCCGTGAGCTTCCGCTCCGCCACGTCGGTGATGTCGATGCGGTGCGTCGCTCCCTGTTCCTCGGCCGACAAGTCGTACCGGTTCTGGCCGGGACCGAACACCGGCGAGATGACGTACACGAACGCGGGCGCGATCCCCGCCCTGACGAGCCGCTGCGCCGCCCAGCGCGTCGCATTGCCGACCGCCACGTGATCCGGGTGGTGCGTGATCCCATGGGGGCCGAATGTGATGACGGCCTCCGGGCGTCGTCGTTCGAGCCAGCCGGAGATGTCGCGCACGAGCTCGTCGAATGGCGCCTCGGCCACCGCGCCGTCGCGGTAGCCCTCCAGGCTGGTGACCTCGTCGAGACCGATACGCCCCGCCGCGCACCGCAGCTCGTCCTCCCGCGTCCGCACGGTCGCCTCCGGGGCGGCGCCTGTAGGCCCGCCGGCCTCACCGCGCGTGATAAGGAGGAGACGCGTCGGCCGTCCGGCGTCGTGCGCGAGCGCGAGCGCGCCGGCGGAACCGAAGCTCTCGTCGTCCGGGTGAGCCAGGATGGCGGCGAGTCCGCCGCGCATGCGCCCCGGGACGCGGCCGATCACGCCGGGGCGTCCGTGAATAGGGGCGATCCGCGCCGCTCGATCGCGGTCAACATCGTGCGGAGCACGCCGAGCTTGGCGGCCGCCACCTCGCCGATGAAGCGCCGCTCGCCCTCGGTGTCGAGCGGCGAGCCCGGCGGCTGAGAGTCGCGGCCCACGTTGAGCCATGCGAGGTGATATCGGTCCATCCGACCCCATACCGACTCGAGAAACTCGTCCGACTCGAGCAGCCAGAACCGGAAGGCATCCCACGCCGGCGCGGCGCTGATCTCCTCGCCACGCGCGATCAGCTCCCTCGTCCGCTCGAGGAAGGCCTGCTTCGACATCGCTCGCCGATGGCGGGACACCGCGCTCACGGCTGCCGAGTATATCGGCCGAGGCTCGCCGGGCCCGTCCGTCGCGATGAGCGGCGTACGGCGCTAGCGCGCGACGTGGCTCAGGGCACAACATAGCGGGCGAACTTGTCCACACACGCTACATGTTGTGGATAAGCGAGGTGCGGGCACCATCGGCCGCTGCTAGACTCGGCCCGTGCCACCGGCGGTTTCGACGACTCGCGCGCTCAATGCTCGGCTGATCTTCCCCACTAAGGAGATCGTCGAGGAGTATTACCTCCCAATCATCTACACCGCATGCCGGACGTGCTACAGCGAGCAGCTTCCGGAGCTCATCTGGGACAAGGCGGTGAGCCGCCGGGTCGCCGACGAGAAGCAGCAGGCGCTGGTTCGGCGGGTAATCGACTCCGGACACGGCAGCACCATCGAGCACGTCAACTTCACGTTCGCCATCAGCGGCGCGACCCGGACGCTGAGCCACCAGCTGGTGCGACACCGCGCCGGCACGGCGTTCGATCAGCAGAGCCAGCGCTACGTGTCGTTCAAGGGCCGCGACAACTACACCGTGCCGCGCTCGATCACCGAGGGCGATCTTCCGGACGATCTGGCCGCACGAGTCGAGGAGGCGATCGACGCCAACCTCGAGCTGTATGGCCAGCTGCTGCAGGCCGAGGTGCCCGCCGAGGACGCGCGCTTCATCTTCCCGAACGCAATGCAGACCAACCTGATCATGACGGTGAACTTCCGTCAGCTGATCCACATGTCCGGCCTGCGGCTGTGCACCATGGCGCAGTGGGAGATCCGGCAGCTGTTCAAGCAGATCCGCCACGAGGTCTTCCGGGTCAGCCCGTTCCTCGGATCGTTCCTCGCGCCGAAGTGCGTGCCGCTCGGGTACTGCGACGAGGCCGGCAACCGCGACGAGCACTGCCGGATCAAGCCGCACCGCGACAGCGTGATGGCGGTGTGGGACTCGTATCGCAAGGGCGACCTGGCTGAGCTCGGGGAGCCGGTCCTCGCCGAGACGTCGCCGTGGCGAGCGCGCGCCCAGTCGGCCGCGGTGGCCGTATCGGACGAGTCGAGACCGCGCCCGGCGGAGCCTGCGTCGGCGACGCTCACCGGTTCAGCGGGGAGCGCCGACCGGGTTTGACCTAGTTATCCGGCGAGATGCCGTCGCCGAGCGTGAAGCGGCGCTGCTCGGCCTCACACGCGGCGAGGAGCCGGTTGACCTCAGCCACCAGGAACGGCGTCATCTTCGAAGAGTCCACGATCAGCAGCGTGTGCCCGCGTTCGTTGCGGTCGAGCACGATTCGGTCGTCACCGTGGAAGCTGATCCCCCAGTCCGCCTGGAGCTGAACCAGCTGCGCCAGGACGACCTTCTCGGGGAACGACCAGTCGAGGTAGGCGGCGTTGAGCTCGGCGACGACGTCGCGAAGCTGGAGCGTCTCGTTGCGGCGGAGTCGCGAGACGAAGTGTACGATCCGGACGGCGGTGAACGCGTCGCCGGTGCGCCCGATCTGCGGCGGAACCGGATCCGCGGCCGGCATGCCCTCCGGCGGGGCGCCGACCATGGAGCGCGCCGTCGTCAACGAGGCGCCGCGCTCCCGCCGGCCGAGCCGCCCGTCTCGATCGGGACGCCCACGAGCGATCCGTACTCGGTCCACGACCCGTCGTAGTTCCGCACGTTCGGATAACCGAGCAGCTCCTTCAGGACGAACCAGGTGTGGCTCGAGCGTTCGCCGATCCGGCAATAGGCGATGACCTCACGCTCGGCGTCGATGCCCTTCGCGGCGTAGAGTTCTCGGAGTTCGTCGATGGACTTGAAGGTGCCGTCCTCACGGACCGCGGAGGCCCACGGGACGTTGACGGCGCCCGGGACGTGACCTCGGCGCTGGGCAGCCTCCTGTGGCAGATTTGCCGGCGCGGAGAGCTCGCCACGGTACTCCTCGGGTGACCTGACGTCGACCAGCGAGCGGTCCGCGCTGGCGATGCCGCCCACGACCTCGTCGCGGTACGCCCGCAGCTCCTCGCGCGTCGACTCGGGCAGCGTGATCGCGGCTCGCGGATACTCACGCACCTGTGTCGCGAGTGGCTGGCCGTCGGCCTCCCACTTCCTGCGACCTCCGTCGAGAAGGCGCACGTTGTCGAGCCCGTGGTAGCGGAGCTGCCAGTACGCCCACGCGGCGAACCAGTTGTTGTTGTCGCCGTACAGCACGATCGTGGTGTCGTCGTCGACGCCGGCGGCGCGGAGCAGCTCCTCGAGCTGCTCGCGGCTCACGAGATCGCGGCGGACCGGGTCATTGAGCTGCGTCTCCCAGTTCCAGCCGATCGCTCCGGGAATGTGGCCCTGTTCGTATGCGCTGGTGTCGACGTCGACCTCGATGAAGCGGACGCCTGGATCGTCGAGGTGCTGCAGCGCCCAGTCCTCCGTCACCAGAGCAGCGGCGGGAGTATCGGTCCTGCGGGAGCTTGCGATGGACATGGTGAAGATCTCCGGACGTGGGCGCCGCGTCGGCGGCGCGGGCGGGCTGAAAAGGACGGGTGCGTATTCCGACCGATTTCGTCGGATTATGGCGCAACCCTAGGGGAGCGGCAACTGCGGGTGCTAGCCGATGCGCAGTCCCAGCTCGCTCTCCGGATCGGGTCGCAGGAGGTCGACTTCACCGTCGGCGCCCATGGCTCCCAGGACGAGCACCTCGCTGCCGAAGCCGGCGATGCGGCGCGGCGGAAAGTTCACCACGGCGACGACCTGGCGACCGATGAGCGCCTCAGGTTCGGGATACGTGCGGACGAGCTGCGCCGACGACCGACGCTCGCCGATCACCGTACCGAAGTCGATCAACAGCCGGTAGCTTGGCTTCCGCGCCTCGGGAAACGGGGCGGCCTCGACGATCCGGCCGACGCGCATGTCGACTCGCTCGAAGTCGTCGAGGCCGATGGTGCCGCCAACATCGGGCGTCATGATTCGCTTCCTCCCATCCGCGAGACTCGACGAGGCGCGCGATGATCGGCGTCTGCGAGGCTCGACGCAACCGTGGAGGACAAGTAACCGCGGCGCCTAGAATCGGCAGCATGGCCGTCCTGCGCTCGACGCTCTCCGCGGCGAGCGAGGCGTTTCGCGTCAACCAGGTCGCGATGCAGCGTGCCGTGGACGAGCTGCGCGAACGGACGTCGGCGCTCGGCGAGCGTGGCGCGGGCGGGGACGAGCGCAGCATCGAGCGCCACGTCGGCCGGGGGAAGCTCCCCGTGCGCGACCGGATCGACCGCCTGATCGACCCGGGCAGCGCGTTCCTCGAACTGTCGCCACTGGCCGCGAATGGCCTCTACGACAACGAGGCACCCGGCGCCGGGGTCGTGACCGGTATCGGCCTCGTGGAGGGCGTCGAGTGCGTGATCGTGGCCAACGACGCCACCGTCAAGGGCGGCACGTACTACCCAATGACCGTCAAGAAACACCTCCGCGCCCAGGAGGTGGCGCTCGAGAACCGGCTGCCGTGCCTCTACCTCGTCGACTCGGGCGGCGCCTACCTGCCGATGCAGGACGAGGTCTTCCCGGACCGCGACCACTTCGGCCGCATCTTCTACAACCAGGCGCAGCTGTCGGCGCGCGGCATCCCCCAGATCGCGCTGGTGATGGGCAGCTGCACCGCCGGCGGCGCCTATGTCCCGGCGATGAGCGACGAGACGGTCATCGTCCAGGGGACGGGAACGATCTTCCTGGGCGGCCCGCCGCTGGTGAAAGCCGCGACCGGCGAGGAGGTCAGCGCCGAGGACCTAGGCGGCGCCGACGTCCACACCCGCATCTCGGGCGTCGCCGACCACTTCGCCCTGACCGACGAGCACGCCCTCGCCATCGGTCGTTCGATCGTGCGCAACCTCGCCTGGCGCAAGCCGGACTCGCCATGGGAACGCGAGGTCCCATGCCCACCGCTTTACGAGCCGGCAAGTGTCTACGGCGTTGTCCCGACGGATTCGCGGCTCGCCTATGACGTGCGCGAGGTGCTGGCTCGGCTGCTCGATGGCAGCGAGTTCCACGAGTTCAAGGCACGCTACGGCGAGACGCTGGTCTGCGGCTTCGGCCGCATCGAAGGCTATCCGGTCGGCGTCCTCGCGAACAACGGCATCCTGTTCAGCGAGTCGAGCCTCAAGGGCGCCCACTTCATCGAGCTCGCCTGCCAGCGGCGCGTGCCGCTTGTCTTCCTCCAGAACATCACTGGCTTCATGGTCGGGCGCGAGTACGAGGCGGGCGGGATCGCCAAGGACGGGGCGAAGCTCGTCACCGCGGTGAGCGGCGCATCGGTGCCCAAGTTCACGGTCATCATCGGCGGTTCCTTCGGCGCCGGGAACTACGGCATGGCGGGCCGCGCCTACGGGCCGCGGCAGCTGTGGATGTGGCCGAACGCCACGATCTCGGTGATGGGCGGCCAACAGGCGGCTCGGGTACTGTCCACGGTGCGCGGCGACTTCGAGACCGATGCGGAGCGCGACGCCTTCGAGGCGCCGATCCTCGCCAAGTACGAGCGCGAGGGGTCGCCGTATTACTCGACGGCGCGGCTGTGGGACGACGGGGTGATCGATCCCGTCGACACGCGGCGCGTGCTGGCCCTGGGCATCTCCGCCGCACTGAACGCTCCGATACCCGACTCTCGCTTTGGCGTCTTCCGCATGTAGCGTTTGGGCTACGCTCGGCCAGTGACCGAGAGTCTCAACCCTCCGGCCGCGGCGAGTCACGACCGAACCGTCCCTACGGGAACGCTTGAGCAAAGCGCGGCGGCCCTGTTCGAGGCGATGCTCGCGGCGCGGGACGCCAAGGAGCGGGGCGAGAACGAGCCACCGCATGCGTTCTACCGCGCGCTCATGTCTTCCACACTGCTCCTTCCGGTGCCGCCCGGGACGCAGGACGAAGCCCGCTCGTCGCTGGCGGCGGCGGTCAGCGACCAGGACGAGGTCGAGATCGGCGTCATGCTCGCCCGCGACCGTTCCGGCAGCCCGATCAGCGTCGTGTTCGGGTCCGGGGCGTCGCTCGCCGCCTGGTCGCCCACCGGGACGGGCAGCATCGCGCTGCCGGCGCGCGTCGTGGTCGGCAACCTGGCGGCATCAGGACTGCCGGCAATCCTCGATCCCGCGGGCCCGGTCCCGTATCGGTTCGCCCCTGACGAGCTCCGCGCCCTGTCCGCGGGACTTATCCCGGGGACCGATGAACCCCTCGCCGGCCGACTCGAGACACCGCATCCGTCGGCCCCGAGATGACTGCGAGCGACACCGCCGGCGGCGGCCTCCTCTCCATCCGACGCAGCGGACCATCCGACGTCGTCGCGCACGTCACGCTCGCGCGGCCGGAGGTGCGGAACGCGTTCAACGCCGAGCTCATCGACGCGTTGCGCTCGGCGTTCGAGGCGCTCGCCACCGAGCCACCGGAGGCGCTCCGAGGCGCCGTCCTCGCCGGCGACGGAACCGTCTTCTCGGCCGGCGCCGACGTGGAGTGGATGCGGGCCTCGCTCTCGCTGAGCCGTGAGGAGAACGAGCGAGATGCGGCGGCGCTCGCCGACATGCTCGACGCGATCGACCGCTGTCCCGTGCCGGTCGTGGCGCGCGTCCAGGGCGCCGCGCTCGGCGGCGGCGTCGGCCTGTGCGCCGTCGCAGATATTGTGATCGCCGAAACGGCGGCCGTGTTCGGATTCACCGAGACTCGGCTCGGCATCATCCCGGCGGTCATCTCGCCCTTCGTCATCCGCAAGATCGGGCAGTCACACGCGCGCGCTCTCTTCCCGACCGGCGAGCGATTCGACGCCGAGCGCGCTGAGGCGATCGGGCTCGTCCACGTCGTCGTCCCCGACGAGGCGGGGCTCGATGCGGCCGTCGCCGCGGTGATCGAGGATCTGCTCGTCGCCGGGCCCACCGCGGCCCGTGCCGCCAAGGCGCTCTCGCGCGAGGTGCCCGTCCTCGAAGCCGGCGACGCACGCCGTGAGACTGTCGCGCGGATCGCGGCACAGCGCACCAGCCCGGAGGGCCAGGAGGGCCTTGCGGCGTTCCTCGAGCACCGGCGGCCGGCCTGGGCGGAAGGGGACGTGCGCGAGACTTAGTCGGTGGCGCGGCGGACGCGAAGCGACATCTGCGACACTCGCGACATGACGACCGAGTCGCGTGGCGACCACCTCTCGCCGCGCGAGGTCGCCGACCGGCTCGGGGTCACCGTCAGGACCGTTCAGCGCTGGGTCGCGGACGGCCGGCTGCGTGGCCACCGCGTCGGTGGCCGCCTGCGGCTCGCGGCTGGCGACCTCGGCGCGGTCGCGGATACGCCGAGCAGCGCCGCTCGCCCGGCGCAGACGCTGGCGATCCGGACGCTGCTGATCGCGAATCGCGGCGAGATCGCGGCGCGCATCGCTCGGACGGCGGCGCGGCTCGGGATTCGGACGGTCGGGATCCATCCGCCCGGTGAGCGCCTCCATGGAGTGTTCGACCTCGACCGCGTGGTGCCGTCATACCTCGACGCCGCGGCGGTGATCGACGCCGCCCGATCGAGCGGCGCGGACGCGATCCATCCCGGTTACGGCTTTCTCTCCGAGAGCGCGGCGTTCGCCGAGGCCGTCGAAGCGAGCGGCTTGGCCTGGGTGGGCCCACCGGCCTCGGCCATCGCCGCAGCCGGCGACAAGGCGGCCGCCCGCCGCGCCGCCTCTGAGCGTGGCATCCCGGTCGTGTCCGGCTACGACGGGGAGGATCAGGCGGACGAGACGCTCACCCGCGAGGCCGGGCGCATCGGCTGGCCACTGCTCGTGAAGCCGGCAGGCGGTGGCGGCGGAAAGGGGATGCACGTCGTGCCGGAGCCCGGGCAGCTCGCAGCGGCGCTCGCCGCGGCCCGGCGGGAGGCAATGGGCGCCTTCGGCGACGATCGCCTCATCCTGGAGCGGTTGCTTAAGGGTCCCCGCCACGTCGAAGTGCAGCTGCTGTTCGACGCGCACGGCTCCGCGATTCACGTCGGAGCTCGCGACTGCTCCGCGCAGCGGCGGCACCAGAAGATCGTCGAGGAGGCACCGCCGCCATCGGTCGACGCTGCCCTCACCGAACGTCTTGGCGCTGCAGCGATCGCGGTGGCCGCCGCCATCGGCTATCGCAACGCCGGCACGGTGGAGTTCCTGGTCGCGGACGCCGGCAGCTTCTACTTCCTCGAGATGAACACGCGGCTCCAGGTCGAGCATCCGGTCACCGAGCTCGTGAGCGGGCGCGATCTGGTCGCGGACCAGATCCGCATCGCCGCCGGCGAGCCGCTCGGCGTCCGTCAGGCGGAGATCCGGTCACGCGGCCACGCCATCGAGGCAAGGCTCTACGCGGAGGATCCGGAAGCCGGGTTCCTTCCGGCCACGGGTCGGATCGCCGCGCTCCGCTGGCCCGCCGGCGACGGGGTCCGACTGGATGCCGGGGTCGACGTCGGAGACGAGGTCTCTGACCGATACGACCCACTCCTCGCCAAGCTGATCGTGCATGCCCGCGACCGCCCGACCGCGGTTCGGCGGCTCGCCCAGGCCCTGAACGAGTCGTCGGTGCTCGGAGTCCGCACCAACGTGAGCTTTCTGCGGTGGCTCGTCGCCCAGGCGTTCTTCCGGGATGGCGAGACGCGGACCGATACCATCGCCCGCTCGCCGCTTCCGCGCGCCGCTGCGGCCCCCGAGACGGCCTGGACGGCCGCGGCGCGATTGCTCGTTGCCCGGGCCAGCGACCCGGGCCGGGTGTGGTCAGGTGCATGGCGGTTGAACTCCAGGCCGGCCGTGCGTCTCCGCTGCGGCGACGAAGAGCGCCGCGTGGTGGTAGAGGCTCAAGTCGAGAGCGGAGACCCGCGCGCCGTCTTCGACGCAGGCACAGCATTCGTCGACGTCGACGGGCAGTCGGTCGAGTTCAGGCTCGCGGCGCCGCCGACCGTCGAGGAGACCGCTCGCCACGCGGCGCAGTCGAGCTCGGGGGCGGCCGCGTTGACGGCGCCCATGCCGGGACGCGTCATCGCGATCAACCACACCGTCGGCGAGGCGGTCGCCGCCCACGACGCGGTGGTGGTCCTGGAGGCGATGAAGATGGAGAACGCGGTGGTTGCGCCCTTCGCCGGCACGCTGACCGCGCTGCACGTTCGGCAGGGTCAACAGGTGCAGCGCGGCGACCTGATCGCCGAGGTCTCGCCGTGAGTTCCGGCGGGTAGAATCGGCCGATGGAGCCCGTTCGGATCTACGAGGTCGGGCCGCGGGACGGCCTGCAGAACGAAGACCGATTGGTCCCGACCGAGGCCAAGCGTCGCTTCATCGACTTGCTGGCGGACGCCGGACTGAGGGAGATCGAGGCGACCTCGTTCGTCTCGCCACGCGCGGTCCCGCAGCTCGCCGATGCGGAAGAGCTCATGCGCGGGCTCGCGCGGAGGCCGGGCGTGCGGTATCCCGTACTCGTGCCCAACGAGCGGGGGCTCGAGCGAGCGCGCTCCGCCGGCGTGGACGCGATCGCCGTCTTCACCGCCGCCTCCGACGCGTTCACGCGCCGCAACATCGGCATGACCATCGCCGAGTCGCTGGCCGCGTTCACCCCGGTGGTGGGCCGAGCGCGGAAGGACGGACTGTGGACACGGGGCTACGTATCGACGGCGTTCGGGTGCCCGTTCAGCGGCGTGGTGGCGGCGGCGGACGTGGTCGACGTTGCGCTGCGGCTGCTGGACCTCGGCGTAGATGAGCTCAGCATCGGCGACACCATCGGCGTGGCGGTGCCGGGCGACGTCCGGCGGGTGGTCGGCGCACTCGTCGCCGCGGGCGTCCCGGTCGAGCGGGTGGCGATGCACTTCCACGACACGCGAGGGACCGCGCTGGCGAATGCCGCCGCGGCGCTCGACCTCGGCGTGCGCTGCTTCGACTCCTCGGCGGGTGGCGCCGGCGGGTGCCCGTACGCGCCCGGCGCAGCGGGAAACCTCGCGACGGAGGACCTCGTCTATCTCCTCGACGGCAGCGGCCACGAGCACGGCGTCGACCTCGAGCGGCTCCTCGAGGCGGCGCGCTACATCATCGGCGTCCTGGGACGATCGCTGACGACGAAGGTGGGCCAGGCGGGCGGCTGGCCCGCGCGCGCGACACCCGCCGGAGCGACGGCGTGACCACCGCGCAGGCCATGCGGCCGACGGACGCCGAGATGGAGCAGGAGCGGATCCCGGTCATCCTGGACGTCGACACCGGGATCGACGACGCGATCGCGCTGCTCATCGCGGCGACCGCCCCGGAGCTGAACCTGCGCGGCGTGACGTGCGTCGCCGGGAACGTCGAGATCCACCACGTCGCGCGAAACACCGGGAAGCTGCTGCGGATGGTGGGTCGCGGCGACGTCCCGGTGTCGATCGGTGCCGCGCGACCGCTCCACCGCCCGCTTCGCACCGCGCCGGAGACGCACGGGAAGACCGGGACCGGCTACATCGAGCTGCGCCAGGAGGAGCGACTGCTGGGGACGACCGAGTACACCGCCATCCCCGCGTCGCGCTACATCGCCGCTCACCTCGACCGCCATCCCGGCGAGGTGAGCATCGTCGCCCTCGGACCGCTCACCAATCTCGCGTCCGCGGTGCTGAACGGAACCGATCTCGCACACCGCGCCCGCCGCGTGGTCTGGATGGGCGGCGCGCTCGAGGCGCGCGGCAACACGACCGAGACCGGAGAGTGGAACGCGTGCGTCGATCCTGAGGCTGCAGAGACGTGCCTCAAGGCGGGCGCGATCCACGACCTGTTCCCGCTCGACGCCACGCAGGACGTGATGGTCACCATGGACGATCTCGCCGACCTGCCCGCCACCCGGCTGGGCACGGTCGTACGCGAAGCGGTGCGCTTCTACGTCGAGTTCCATCAGGCGCAGGAGGGAATCGACGGCGCCCTCCTGCACGATCCAGTGACACTCATCGGCGGGCTGCTCAGACCCGATCTGGTCACCGAGCATGTGGAGGAGCGCCTCGCCTGCGACACCTCGTCCGAGCTCCAGATCGCGGGCAGCCTCTTCCTGAGCGAGGACGACCGGCCGCCACTCCGCGCGGCCCTCAACATCGACGTCGACGGGATGCGCAGCGAGCTGCTCGACCGCCTGTCCCACGCAGTCACGGTCGCCGCGTGAGGCGCAGCCGATGAACGCGGCGAACGTCCTCAGGCTCGTCGCCGCGTGCGTGGCGTTCGTGATCGTCGGCTACGTCGGGATCGGCGTCGTCGGCAACTTCTCGGCCGAGGCGGCGGCCAACAGTTGGGCGCTGATCGCCGCCATCGGTCTTCTGGTCGCCTTCGCGGTGTACGCGGGGCTCGAGCTGCTCCAGACGGGTCGCCTCGACTCCATCGTGTCGCAGTTCGACACGCGCACGATCGTGCTGATGCCGCTGGCGATCGCGCTCAACATCGTCCTGGGGGCGGCGGTCGGCAACGCGCTCAAGGTGCCGGTCTACCTCGATTCGATCGGCACCATCCTGGTCGGCGTGCTCGCCGGGCCGATCCCGGGAGCGCTGACCGGGCTGCTCAGCAACCTTCTGTGGACGTACGTCATGCCGCCGCCGTTCCAGAACGGGCCCGCAGCGGCGTTCGCGATCGTCGCGGCGGTGATCGGGCTTCTCGCCGGGCTGTTCGGCCGGTTCGGGTTCATGCGACCGCGGCCCGATCGGCCGCTGCCGCAGCTCCTTGCGGCAGGCTCGGTGGCCCTGGCCGTGGTCGGCCTGTTCGCGTTGTACGCGTACTCGCGCTTCTACACGAGTGCGTTCCAGCTCTTCAACCCCGAGGCCGAGCCGCTCTTCGCCATCCTGGGCTGGGTCGTCGTTGCGCTCGCCGCGGTCGCGGTCCTGGGCCTCTTCGGGCTCCTCGTCGTTCGTCGCGATCTGACCGTGGCGCACGTCGTGGTCGCCGGCGCGGCGACCGGGGTGATCGCGGCGCTCATCAGCGCGCCGATCTCGGCCAACCTGTTCGGGGGCGTGACGGGGGCCGGCACCGATTTCGTCGTTGCCGCGTTCCGGCAGGCGGGATCGGACATCGAGGCGGCGACGTTCCAGCAGGGCCTGCTGTCGGATCCGGTCGACAAGCTCGTGACCTTCTTCGTCGTCTACCTGATCCTGCAGGCCATGTCGCGGCGAGTGGTCGCGCGATTCCCGCAGGGCGAGCGGGTGATCGGCCGCGACGACGAGTCGCTGGTCGTCGAGGCGGTCGGCTGAGCCGGTCCGGCGTCCCGGGGTTCGTCGGCGCACCAGGCCCGACGGCCGTTCACCGCCTCAACCCGCTCACCAAACTCACGCTCGCCCTCGTCACCGCTGTCGATGCCGTGGTGATCGGCGGCGTCGCCGGGCCGCTGGCACTCGTCGCTGTCGCGGTCGTCGCACCGGCGCTCGCTGCGCGGATCCTGGGACGCCTGGCGCGCACGGCGCTCGTGCTCAGCCTTCCCCTCGCGGTGAGCGTCCTGCTGGTCAACGTCTTCTTCTTCCCCGGCGGTCGCGACGTCGTGCTCTCGCTGGGTCCCGTACAGGCGACCGCCCAGGGGATCGGGTTCGGCGTCGAGGTCCTCGCCCGCCTGCTCGCCATCGCCGGGTCGGTGACCCTCTTCTACCTGACCACCACGCCGGGCGCGCTGGTGGTCGACCTCGAGCGGCGCGGGCTCTCCCCGCGCATCTCGTTCGTCGCGCTCGCGTCGATCGAGACGGTCCCCGCTATCGTCGATCGCGCCCGCACGATCACGGCCGCACAGCGCGCGCGCGGCCTCGACTCCGAAGGCCCACCGTGGACGCGTGCGCGCGGCCTGATCCCGGTGGTCGCACCGGTCGTGCTGAGCTCGCTCGCGGAGGTCGACGAGCGGACGCTGGCGCTCGAGGCGCGCGGGTTCAGCCGGCCCGGGCGACGGACGCTCCTGTGGGCGCCGCCCGATTCGGCGCTCGAGGCCGTGGCCCGATGGCTGCTCGTTCTGAGCGTGCCGGTCGCTGTGGGCGTCCGCGTCGCACTGGCGGCGTGACCTGATCTCGCTCGAGGGCGCGGGTTACCGATATCCGGGCGCCGGGGGCTGGGCGCTGCGCGACGTCACGGTCGGCATGGGCGACGGTGAAATCGTCGGCCTGCTCGGAGCGAACGGCGCGGGCAAGTCGACGCTGTGCCTCGTCCTGGCAGGGCTCGCGCCGCGAGTGCTGGGTGGGACGCTCGCCGGACGCGTCCTGCTCGAAGGGGCCGATGCTCGCGACCACCCGATGCACCAGGTCGCGCGGCGTGTCGGCGCGGTCTTCCAGGACCCTGCCACTCAGCTCTCGGGGATCGCCTCGACGGTGTACGAGGAGGTCGCGTTCGGACCGTCCAACCTGGGCCTGCCGCTCTCCGAGGTCGTCGAGCGTACGGAATCGGCGCTCGAGGCCGCCGGGATCGCCGACCTCGCCGCGCGCACCCCCGCGCGGCTGTCGGGTGGCCAGCAGCAGCTGGTGGCGATCGCCGGAGTGCTCGCCATGCGACCCGGGCACCTGGTGCTCGACGAGCCGACCGCTCGCCTGGATGCCCGCAGCGTGACGCTTGTCGCCGACGCGCTGGAGCGCCTTGCGGAGCAGGGCGTGTCCATCCTGCTGGCCGAACATCGGACCGAGCTGGTGGCATCGGTCTGCGGGCGCGTCGTCGTGCTTCGCGGCGGCTCGATCGTGCTCGACGCCCCGATGCGCGCAGCGCTCGCCGACGAGCGACTGCGTGAGCTCGGCGTCGCCGAACCGCCTGCCGCGCGGCTGGCGCGGCTGACCGGTCGGGCACGGACCGGAGGCGCCGCGACGTGACAGAGATCCGGCTCGAGCGCGTCAGTCACGTCTACCGCGACGGAGGCGTCCGCGCCCTGGACGAGGTCGACCTCGCGATCGCGCGCGGCGAGGCGGTGGCGCTGGTCGGTGAGAACGGCTCAGGAAAGACCACCCTGGTGCAGCATCTGAACGGGCTGCTGCGCCCGACCACCGGCCGTGTCGTCATCGACGGCCTCGACGCTGCGAAGCGCACCGTCGCCCAGCTCGCCGCGCGGGTCGGGCTCGCCTTCCAGGACCCGCATCGTCAGCTGTTCGCGGGCCGCGTCCGTGCGGAGGTCGAGTTCGGGCCGCGCAACCTCGGGATGCGCGGATCGCGCCTCGCCGCGGCGGCCGACGCCGCGCTCGCCGCCGTGGGCCTCTCCGATCGGGGAGCCACGAACCCGTATGACCTCGGGCTCTCCGAGCGAAAGCTCCTCGCGATCGCATCGGTCCTGGCCATGCAGACCGATGCGGTCGTCCTGGACGAGCCGACCGCCGGACAGGACCTTCCGGGCGTGGAGCGGGTCCGCTCCGTCGTGACGACGCTGCGCGATGCCGGCCGGACGCTGGTCGCGATCAGCCATGACATGGAGTTCGTGGCCGAGCACTTCGACCGGGTGGTGGTGATGCGCGGCGGCCGCATTGCGCTCGACGGGTCGGCGGAGATCGTCTTCGGCCGCGGCTCGTGGGTGACGCTCGCCGAGAGCGGTATCGAGCCTCCGGCGGCTGCGCGACTGGGGGACGAGCTCGGGCTGGGCTCGACGCCCACCGACGCCGCGCTCACCGCGGCGCTGGCGCGGCGGTCAGCGGCTCAGTAGTACCCCGGCGGCGGCGGAAGCGGTCGCCCGTCGGCGTCCAATCGCTGCTCTGGCGGGAGCTCGTCGCGATGGCGGCGCCCACCGATCGGTCCGGGGATCGGCGACGCCATCTGGCCGGCATCGACCTCGTCGAGCCGGTGGCGGATGCCGCGCAGCCCGAGCTCGCGCAACGCCGGCGCGAAGACCGAACTGAAGCCCTCGTTGCGCAAGAGCCCGAACGCGATCGAGGGATGGGCCCGATTCAGCAGCTCGATCGCGAGCGCCGACGAGCGCGGACTGATTCGATTGATCGACAGCTGCTTGTCGAGCGCGTCGAGCGCTCGGGTTGCCTCACGCCGGCCCCGCGTGCTCAAGTACGGCGCGCGACCCACGAGGATGCGTGCCTGCTCGATCGCGGCGCGCGCGCCGGGGTTCGGGTCGTAGTCGAGGGAGTACGTCACCGTCGGCATCTTAGGGACCGATCCGGAAGAGTGGCAACGCAACCTGGTGGTGGCGCTGCGGGCGGTCCGCCGACCGATCGCCACGCCGGAGAGGTTCATGCCACGACCGCTGCGCGGGCCGGGTGGCCTGCGCATGCCCGAGCGCAGCACGTTTCCCGAGGCGCGACTGGCGAGCGCGCTGCTGCTGCTCTACCCGGGCGACGACGCCGCTCCGACGATCCCGCTCACCAAGCGTCACGGCGGCCTGCGCGCGCATCCCGGTGAGATCAGCCTCCCCGGCGGCCGCGTCGACCCCGGCGACCCGTCGCGCGAGGCAACCGCGCTGCGCGAGGCGCGCGAGGAGATCGGGCTCGACGAGTCGGCGGTGCGGATCGCCGGACAGCTGGACGACATCTGGATCCCGGCCTCGAACCATGAGCTGCGGCCGTTCGTCGCCACCGCGGTGCAGCGGCCGCTCCTGCGCGCCGCCGAGGTCGAGGTCGAGGACATCATCGAGCTGCCGCTGTCCGCGATCCTGACCGACGAGATCGTCTCCGACGAGGAGATCGAGGTGCGCGGAGGGCGCGTCCGTGCCGCGGTCTACCGGTACAGCGCCGAGCGGATCTGGGGCGCCACGGCGCGCGTCTTGTCGACCTTCGTGAGCGTCGTCACCGAGGCGGAGCTGGTTCCGCCCGAGTGACCGCGCGCTTGCGCGGTCCGACCAGCTCTACCATGCGCGCGTGGTGCGCCGGCGGCGCGGCGACGATGCTGGTACGTCGCCCGGCGCGGCGGAGGTCGAACCACGGCCCGCCCTTGATGTCGCTGACCGTCGCGCCGCCGCGCTCGGCGACGAGGCCGGCCGCGGCGACGTCCCACAGCGAGAGGCCGCCGCTCTGCACGAACGCATCGAACCGGCCGCTCCCGACGTACGCCAGGGCGAGCGCCGCGCTGCCCATCCTGCGCGGGATGCGGATCTCGCGGCCGATCGCACGTTCGCGGGTGGCCCCGCCGCGCCCGATCACGGTCAGCGAGATCACGAAATCCGCGATCGCGTCCTTGTCCGACGCGCGCACCGGCAGGCCATTCAGCTCGGCGGGGCCGTCTGCGGTCGCGGTGTAGCGGTCGCCGCGCGCCGGGTCGAGCACCACGCCGGCGGACGGCCGTCCATCGGTCACAAGGCCGATGGAGACGCAGAAGAAGGGGATGCCGTTGGCGTAGTTCACGGTCCCATCGAGCGGGTCGATCAGCCAGACCCGGCCGTTGGCGCCGTCACGACCCTCGCGCGCCCCGGCGTGCGCGCCCGACTCCTCGGCGAGGATGGCGTCGTCGGGAAATCGCTCCCTGATGGCGTCGATGATCAGCGCCTCGCTGGTGAAGTCAACGTCGGTGACCACGTCGCGGGCGCTCTTGCGGTCGATACGCTGGACCTTGCCGAAGCTGGCCATCAGGACGGAACCGGCGCGCTCGGCCAGGTCGACCGCGAACGCGAGGTCCGTCTGCATCGGTCAGGCGACCGTCGCCTCGTCTCCAGCCTGCTGCTGGTCGGCTCCGCCGGCGGCTCCGCGCTGGATGAAGCTGAGCCGGCCCTTGGGCTCGACGATGCCCCACGCGACGTCGCGGATGTGGGCGATCCCCGCCTGGCGCATCTCGCTCTCGATCTCGGCCTGCGTGACACGGTCGCGCCGCAGGTTGCCGCGGATGAGCTTGCCGTCTCGAATGATCACGTTCGGTTCGCCGTCCAGGACGCGCTCGGCGCGCCGCGACAGGAACGTGACCCAGCTGAGCACCGATGCCCAGAAGGCGAAGACCGCGACCGCGAGGATGGCACCGGTCAGCGAGAAGTCGTTGTGGGTAACGCCCTGCTGGATCAGGTCGCCGGTGGCGATGAGCACGATCAGCTCGAACGGCGTCAGCTGGGCTAGCTCGCGCTTGCCGAGCAGCCGGACGATGACGTACAGCGCCCAGAAGATGACCGTTGCGCGAATCAGGATGTCCATCAGGGCAGCACCCTCAGCTCGTACGTGAGTTCCGCGATCAACTCCGACCCGTCATGAAGGCCGATGGTGCCGGTATTGCCGCCGAAGTGGTCGGGGTTGATCTGCAGATCGGCCTTGAAGAGATAGCTGGATCCCGCGGTCAGCGGTCCGAGCGTGAATCGGTACGTTCCGTTCTCGTGCGTCTCCTCCACCGCGGCCGGGATGGTCGTGTTGACGGTGATGTCCTCCCAGATCGCCTCGTCGACGCTGATCACGGCCTCGTCGATATCCTCATCGGCGGCGACCCGGAACCGCATCTCGAAGATCTCGCCCGTGCGGATCACCTGCGGGCCGAAGACCTCCAGGCTCGCCCGGTCGTCGCGGGCAGAGCGGGCCGTATCGGGCGCTCCGAACAGCCCGACCGCCGCGGCTCCCGCCGCCGCTGCCAAGACGGCAACGCCGATGCCGGTGCGGTACTGCCGGATGCCGCGCGTCTCGCGGATATGCTGTTGCGTGATTCCGTCCGGCGGTTTCGTGTCAGCCCTCCTCTCGCGCCACGGGCCGCCACGCGACCCCTGGTCTGACAGTAACAATCGCCGTGCCGCTGGACGGCGCGAACGCGCACAACCGAATCACCGGGAGCGAGAGCCGATGCCGCAGATCCATCTCCGCGCCGAGCCGCACGACTACGCCCCCTTCGTCCTGCTGCCCGGCGACCCGAACCGCGCAACGCGGATCGCCGAGCGGCTGGACGGCGGACGCGATCGGGCACGGCTGGTGAACTCGCACCGCGGGATGCTCGGCTACACGGGCACGTATCGCGGCATCCCGGTCAGCGTCCAGACCACCGGGATGGGCACGCCCTCGATGTCGATCGTGGTCGAGGAGCTGCTGCGCCTGGGTGCGCGGCAGCTGGTGCGCGTCGGGACCTGTGGCGGAATCGCACCCGGCCTCCGCACCGGCGACCTGGTGATCGCATCGGCCGCCTGTCCGGCGGACGGCACGACCCGGACCTATGTCCACGACGAGCCATACGCGCCGGCGGCTGACTTCGAGCTGCTGCACAGGCTCTACCACGCCGCGAGCGAGACCGACACGCCGGTGCGCGTCGGGCCCGTGGCGACCGTCGACGTCTTTTACAACCCCGACGCCGACTACGCGAGTCGATGGCGGGAACGCGGCGTCCTCGCCTTCGAGATGGAGAGCTCGGCACTCTATTTCCTCGCCGCCCGTGCCGGCGCGCAGGCAGCGTGCCTGCTGACCGTCAGCGATGTCCTCAGCGAGGAGACGACCTCCGAGGAGAGCTACATGGCGCCCGAGGAGCTGAACCGGGCCGTGGACCGGATGATCGATGTCGCGCTGGGCGCTGCCCGCGGTCTCGTTGAGGCTTGACCGCCGACGACGGTCACTCCACTTCGATGCGGACCGAGGTCGTCAGGCTGACCTGGACGTCGCCCGGCCCACAATCGCCGATATAGAAGCCGGCACCCGCGACGAGCTCCCATGATCCCGACGGGAGGCGGAGAACCGGATCCCTGAAGTACGCCTCGAAGAATTCGACATTCGGATCGTCGGGGCTGAAGCCGCCCGACTTCTGAAACGGCTGAATCATCGGGCGTCCGGCTTCGAGGACGTGCGGTGCGCAATCGGTCGTGCTCGCGCTGAATATCGTGATCGGCCCGTCGAGCTGGTCGACGCCGAATCCGATCAGGCCGGTTCCCGGACCACGGAGCGTGACGGTGTCCGGACCGAGGTAGGTGAGTACCGCATGGGCGTTGATCGGCTCGCCGGCCACGTACCGCTCCCGGTCCACTTGGAAGTCCAGGCGGAAGGAGCGCTCCTCGTCGCTGTCGCCAAGTGGTGGGGTGACTGGAGCAATCGTCTCATCGATTGGCGCGCTGACGGTCTCGCCGGACCCGCCGCGCAGAAGCGGCGACACCCGCTCGACGGGAACGCCTCCAACCAGGATGACCATGGCAAGCGCCACTGTCGCTCCGATGGCGATCACGATTCGGCGTCCCGTCAAGCGGTTCCGCCTCGCAACTCGTAATTGACCGCTGACGATACCGCACGCCGCCGGCCGAGGCTGGAGGTCGCGTACAATTCGACCTCGAACACGTGCTCGGAGCAAGAGCAATGACCGAGACGATCGCGCGGCCGCAGACCGGTGCCGTCACCAACCTGAACGCCTACGCCGAGGCGCAGGACTTCCTGCCGCTCAACGGCATCGACCACGTCGAGTTCTGGGTCGGTAACGCCAGGCAGGCGGCGCACTACTTCCGGACGCTGTGGGGCTTCACCCCGGTTGCCTACGCGGGGCTCGAGACCGGTGTCCGCGACCGCGCCAGCTTCGTGCTGGTCCAGAACGACATCCGATTCGTCGTCACGGCGCCGCTGACGCCGGACGGAGAGATCGCGGAGCACGTCCGGCTGCACGGCGACGGCGTGCATGACATCGCGTTCGCCGTCGACGACGTCCGCTCGGCGTGGCACGAGACGACCTCGCGCGGGGCGCGATCGGCGCAGGAGCCGATCGAGGTGGAAGGGCAGCGCGGCGTCCTGCGCCGCAGCGCGATCCACACCTACGGCGAGGTGATCCACTCCTTCATCGATCGGTCCAGCTACCAGGGCGTCTTCGCGCCGGGCTATCACAAGATCAAGCCGCCGGGCACCGTACCGACCGGGCAGGTGCTCCTCGAGGTCGACCACTGCGTGGGGAACGTGGCGCTGGGCGACATGAACCGGTTCGTCGAGTTCTACCGCGAGGTGCTCGGCTTCAGTCAGCTGATCCACTACGACGACAAGGTGATTCACACCGAGTACAGCGCCCTGATGTCCAAGGTCATGACCAACGGCAACGGGCGCATCAAGTTCCCCATCAACGAGCCCGCGGCGGGCAAGCGCAAGAGCCAGATCCAGGAGTTCCTGGACTGGTATCTCGACGCCGGGACGCAACACATCGCGTTGCGCACCGAGGACATCGTCGGCACGGTGCGCATCCTTCGTGAGCGCGGCGTCGAGTTCCTGGGCCTCCCGCACGAGTACTACGCATCGCTGCCGGATCGCGTGGGCGACGTCGGCGTGCCGATGGACGTGCTAGAAGAGCTCGGCATCGAGGCCGATCGGGACGAGGAGGGCTACCTCCTCCAGATCTTCACGAAGCCCATCCAGGATCGGCCGACGTTCTTCTTCGAGATCATCGAGCGCCACGGCTCGCGCGGCTTCGGAGTCGGGAACTTCAAGGCGCTCTTCGAGGCGATCGAGCGGGAGCAGGCCAAGCGCGGAAACCTTTGACCGATAGGCGCTCGGCACGACCCCGCAAGAGCCTCGCTCGCCGACTCGGTGACGAGATGGGCAGGGGCGGGGCGCTGGCGAGCACGAACACGGGAGCGGAGATCCAGGCGCTGGACCGCTTGAACGCCGACATCGAGGCCGATGAGGCCGAACGGCGATCGCTCCTTGCCGGAATTCCCGGCTGGGTCGTTGCGGCCGCGCCCGTGGCCGCGTTTGTCATCGGCGTCTTCTTCATGCGGTGGGGGTGAACTCGGCACCGGCCGGCTCAGGGCTGCCCGACCTTCTGGCGGCGCCTCGGCCGCTCGATCGGCGACACGGGCCTCACGGTGGGCATGTCTCAAGGCGTGCCGCATGGCGGCCGCGGCGGATCGGGGAAGACGCACCTCGATACCAATGCCGCGCTCTTCGACGAAGAACACCGTGATCACGACGAGCGCGACTCGCGCGTCGGCCTGCTCAATCGCGTTCCGGGCTGGGTGATACTCGCAGTCGTTGCGGCTTCTGTCGCCGCGATAATTCTTTTCACCGACTTCGCGTACTGAGGAGCGGAACCGCCTGGGGCTCCACGCGTCTGACGGTTCATGAGCCTCAGTGTGCGCGCTGCGCCCGCCGTCGCGTTGATCGCTCTTGTGGCGGCGTGCACCGCGCCACCGGCATCGCCGACCGCCTCTACGTCCGCGGCCCTCGAGGACTGCGGTGCCGAGGAGACCGTTCACGGGACCGGGTACAACGCCGACGGCCGCCCATGCCTGCTCGATGCGTTCGAGGCCGGCTCGCTCGCGACGTTCGTGAGCGACGCCGTCACGGTGGAGGGCGCACCGATTCGGCGCACGTGTCGGGTGCTCGGACCCGAGCTCGTGGAGATCGAGCACGACGCCCGTCAGGATCCACTCGGTTCAGGGCGAATCGAGATCCTCCGCTGCCCACGTCTTGTCGTGGTCGCGGAGTGGAACAGGCTTCAGGGAGGCGACCTGCCGCAGGAGATCGTCTTCGTCGAGGACGGCTGCGAGCTCATCGGCGGCTAGCATCAGCGGGTGACGAAGGGCGCCCGGCTGGTAACCGTCCACGAGATCTGTGACGCCGTTGCGCGCCTCGAGGGCGTCGCGGTCAGGACGCCCCTTCTCGCCTGGGACGACGCGACGTGGCTGAAGCCGGAGAGCCTCCAGGCTGTCGGGTCGTTCAAGATCCGCGGCGCGTACAACAAGATCGCGAGCCTCACCGACATGCGGCGCGCCGCAGGAGTGATCACGTACTCGAGTGGCAACCACGCGCAGGGTGTGGCCCGCGCCGCGCGGCTGCTCGGAGCCCCCGCGACGATCGTGATGCCGGACAACGCGCCGGCGGTCAAGGTCTCCGGAGTCGAGCGTGACGGCGCGCGCATCGTCCGATGCGGGCCGTCCAGCGATGAGCGGCGCGCGCTCGCCGAGCGGCTGGCCCGCGACGAGGGGCTGACGCTCGTCCCGCCCTACGACGACGGCGACGTGATCGCGGGACAAGGCACCATCGGCCTCGAGATCGTGGCCGACCTGCCGGACGTTACGAGCGTCCTCGTGCCGGTGGGGGGCGGAGGTCTCGCCAGCGGGATCGCGACCGCGGTGAAGGAGCTTCGACCCGCGGCCCGCGTGGTCGGTGTCGAGCCGGAGCTCGCGGCCGATGCGCGGGACTCCCTGCGTGCCGGGCGCGTCGTGGCTTGGGCCGCCGAGGCTGTGGCCCGCACCATCGCCGACGGGATGCGCGCGCAGCAGCTCGGCACCCTGCCGTTCGCGCACCTCAGCCGCTATCTCGACGACATCGTGACCGTGACGGAGGACGAGATCACGAACGCGGTGCGCTTGCTCGCACGCGGCGCGCGACTCGTCGCCGAGCCATCAGGTGCGACTGCCCTCGCGGCGCACGTCAGCGGACGCGCCGGAGGCGACCCTCGCCGTGTGGTCATCGTCAGCGGCGGCAACGTTGACCCGGACCGCTACGCCACGATCGTGTCCGGCGCCTCACGGCGGGGGTAGCGGACCAGCAGGTGTCCGAGCTGCCCAGAGCCGATCGCGTCGTCCGGCGGGAGTACGCCGATCGAGCCGGCGAGCCGGTGTTGGAGGTGGTGAATCGAGCGACCCATGGCGGCTTTAGCCTCGTCCGCCGGTTGCCCGGCGGAGCCTGGGGCGCCTGGCTGCTTCGGGACGCGCGCGGGAGACCGGCCGTCATGAAATGCGTGTGGGATACCGACTGGCGAGCTCAGCTCGTCTGTGCCGAGCGAGTCGTCGAGGCGCTACAACGACGTTCCGCGCCGGCGCCGAGGTTCAGGGCGTGGGATTTCGATGCGGCGGTCGGAACGTGGTTTATCGTCGACTGGCTGGCCGGAACGCCGGTCGAGCAGCTCGACGAGAGGCTCCTTTCGGACGTCCTGGAGTTCAGCGACCTTGCGGCCGACGCCGCGGTCGGACCAGGAGCCGACGGCTGTATCTCCACCGCCGAGCGGCTCACGGTCGTGATGGACGACGGGTCACCGGAGCGACGCGCCATGCGGACGCACTCGCGTGAGACCGCCGCGCTGCTGGACGAATTCGACGCGCTGCGGGAGGAGCGCGGCGCACGGGCGGATCGCGCCGGCGTCACGCAGCCCCGCTCGCATGACGCCGTCCATGGCGACTTCCTCGTCACGCAGTTGCTCGTCGGCGATCGCGGGGAACTCGTTGGCGTTCTGGACTGGGACAACGCCTGCTGGGGCGATCGCGCCTTCGATCTCGCCCTGCTCTTCCTGAACGTTCACGCGCAAGAGGACCGTACGGGTAGACATCCCGGAGACGAGGTCTTTGGGAAGCTCGCGAAGCGCGGAACCGAGATCTCGGGCGAGGCGTTCGCGACATACCTCGCCTACCACCTCCTCAAGATGGTGGGGTTCGTGGTCCGCCATAACCCGGCACACGTAGCGTGGCGCTCCGACCTCGCACGCCGGGTCATCGCGACCTACCGCCGGACGCTCACCGGCTGACGACCAGGCACTCCGCCGAGCGGCTCAGCGACCTGCTCGGATCGCGCGCAGACCCAGGAATAGCGGGATCTCGGCGCGCGCACGCTCGCTGCCGCGGTCGCGCCGCGCCTGACCGCGCGTCGGCGCGAGGTCGGGAACCTCCTCGAGCCGATCGACCGCGAAGCCGCGGGCGGCGAGCGCGTTGACGTACGCGCTCAGCGGCCGGTGGAAGCTCCGCGTCCGGAACGCAGGAGCCCCACCACCCAGCTCCTTCATCGGCACCGCCATCTCGCTGAGATAGCTGTCGATCCGGCGGAACTGAAGCTTGCGGCCCTCGTCCCAACCCCATCCGCTGTGCCGTGGGATGCGGAACGCGGGATGCGTCATCAGCACCACGATTCGCGCCGCCGGTCGCAGCGCCCACGCGGCGGAATCGAGCACCGCGTCGAGCGGGTCCATGTCCTGGATGCTGAGGACGAAGGTCGCGGCGTCGAAGCCGCCCGCGGTCAGTCCGGCGGTACCGGCGAGGCGCCGCGCGTCGGCTACGAGGAAGCGGCCCGCGCTGGCGTGCCGTCGCCGCGCCATCTCCACCAGGCGAGGGCTCGCGTCGACGCCGGTGTACCGCGCGCCGCTGCGCGCGACGAGCGGCGCGAGGACGCCCTGGCCGGCGCCGATGTCGAGGATCTCCTCGCGCGCGGCGGGTTCGAGGAGGCGCAAGACTGCCGGGATGACGAGCGCTCGGTGGTAGTCGCTTCCGTGCTCGCCCACCCAGCCGTCGTACCAGGTAGCGAGCGGATCCCAGCTGGTGGGCGCAGTTGCGCGTGGAGCCGGACGGCGCGGATCGGCCTGGCGACGGCCACCACGCGGGTCGCCGCTCACGTGTCGCCCAGCATCTTCGTGCGGGTTCCCAGCTCACCCGGATGCTCCCGGCCCGTACCGCGCAACGCCAGGGCCGCAGCCGCGGCACACACGGTGGCGGCTGCGGCGACTGCTCCGAAGCCGATGCCGAAGCCACCGGCATCGGCTGCCACGCCGGCGATGAACGGGCCGAGGCCGAGCCCCGCCGAAAGCGCGCTGTTGTACCCGCCGAGTCCCGTAGCCCGCAGACGGCTCGGAGCGCGCTCGCTGATCACCACCTGCACCATCATCAGCGTGAACGCCAGTGCCACGACGCCCACGCCCAGGACGATGGCGGCCCCGACCGCGGTGCGCTGCAGGCCCAGCAGCGCGACCGCCGCGCCGTACGCGAGGGTACTCAGGGCCATCGCCTGTGTCGGCACGCGGAGCCGGTCGATCGTCAGGCCGAGCGGCACGCGTGACGCGCCGTTCACGAGCGATTGGAAGCCGAGAACGACGCCGATGCTGGCCGCCGTCAGCCCGATCGAGCCGCCGAAGAGCGGAAAGACGCCGAACACGGCGCCCCACGGCAACCCGATCCCCAGCGCGGCGATCCACGCCCCGACGATCGCATGATCGCGCGCCACGGCGCCGACCGCGGAACGGATCCCGCCGAGATCGATCGGCCTGCGGACCGCCGGCGCAACCCACATCGGTGCCAAGAGCGCAAGCGCAGCGATGCCCGCCGCCGCGAGGTAGGCCGCCGCGACCCCGGCGGTATCCCACAGGAATCCCGCCACCAGCGGTCCGGACGCGGTTCCGGCGTGCGTAAAGAGCGTCACCCAGCCGAAGGCGCTCCCCGACGAGCGACCCGCAGACGCCCCACCGACGAACGCAGAGAGCGACGGGAAGAAGAGCGAGGTCGCAAGTCCGCTGGCGACCGCCCAGATGTAGAGCGGGACGAGGCTGCCGGTGGGCTCTGCGAGGAGCGGGACGAGGTTGATCGTAGCGACCGCACCCGTGGCGACGAACAGCGACCGCCGCGATCCCCAGGCATCCCCGAGCGCGCCGAACGGGAGCGAGAAGAACGTGCCGAGCCCGAAGCGGATCCCCGTGATGAGCCCCGCATCGGCGACGCTGCCGCCGAGCCGGTCGACGTGCAGCGGCACCGCCACGCCCGCCGCACTCACGCCGAGCACGGTCGCGAGCGCCGCGAGGTAGGCGGGCCACAGCGGGGCGCGCTGCTCGACGATGGGCGTCGCGAGTGAGGCGGTCACGGTCGGGCGGCGAGTCTAGCGCTCCGCGCACCTAGAATCTGCGAGCGATGAAGGTCGCGCACGTTCGGGAGCGTCATGCGCCTCACGGGGCCGCGTGGCGGCTCGCGGCCGCGCTGCCAAACGGGCGCTGGCTGCTCCTCGAGGAGGCGCGTTCCTGGCTGGCGGCCGACCAGCGAGCGCGGCCGCACAATGAGGCGCTGCTGCGGACGCCGATCACGACCCTGGACGCGTTCCTCGGCGACCGGCGCGGCCGGATCGAGTCGCTCGGCGCCCTGGTCGACGCGGTGAACGAGCGGGCCGATCTGCTCGAGCCGTCGGACGAGGGCGGGGCGATGGCGCTCGAGGCCGCCGATCTGCGCTTCGGCCCGCCGGTGCTGGAGCCGCCGTCGCTGCGCGACTTCTACGTATTCGAAGAGCACGTCGGGACGATGTGGAAACGGCGCGGCGGCGAGATCCCAGAGGCGTGGTTCCGCATCCCGATCTTCTACTTCAGCAACACCAGCGAGATCCGCGGCCCGGACGAGCCGGTCTGGGCACCGCCGGGATGCGAGGAGCTCGACTACGAGCTCGAGGTCGCCGCGGTCGTCGACACACCTGCAGCCGACCTCGAGGCCGATCGCGCCGAGGAGGCCATCGGCGGCTACACCATCTTCAACGACTGGTCCGCCCGCGACCTGCAGCGCGAGGAGACGACGGTCCGCCTCGGCCCCGCCAAGGGGAAGGACTTCGCGAGCTCGATCGGTCCGTGGATCGTGACGCCGGACGAGCTGGCCGACGCCCGCGCCGGAAGAGGCTACGACCTGACCATGACCGCCGGGGTCAACGGCGTCGAGACCAGCCGCGGCACATGGGCATCGGCCCGCTATTCGTTCGGCGAGATGCTTGCGCGCGCCTCGGCCGGGGTGCGGCTGCGCCCCGGCGACGTGATCGGGTCGGGAACCGTCGGGACGGGGTGCCTGCTGGAAGTCAAGGACGCCACCATCGGCCGATTCCTTCAGCCGGGTGACGCCGTGACGCTCGCGATCGAGCGTCTCGGGGAGCTCGCCAACCCCGTCATCGAGCGACCGGCGTGGACGCGCGGCAAGTGAACGATCGCCTGCTCGATCGACTCGCGGACGTCGAACGGCGCCTGGCGGCGCATGCCCACGCGACCGTGACGCCGGGTGCGCTGACCGATGCGGACCAGGCCACCGGCGAGCGATGGGAAGCCGGCCAGGTCTGGGCCCATCTCGCGGAGTTCCCCGCGTACTGGCTCGACCAGATCGCTCGGGTCCTGGAAGCTCGCCGGTCGGGGACGATGGATGCGGTGCCGTTCGGGCGGACGAAGACCGATCCGGGGCGCATCGCGGCCATCGAGCGAGCCCGGACGACGGACCGTCGCCGCCTCATGGAGCACGTCGCCGCCGGGATCTCCGCGACACGCGTGCGGCTGGCAGCGCTCTCGGACGACGAGTGGAGCGCCGGCGGAAGCCACCCGACGCTCGGCGAGATGCCGGTCAGCGAGGCGGTGGAGCGCTTCATCATCGGCCACCTGGAGGAGCACGCCGAACAGCTCGATGGCCTGGCGCGGGCTCGGCGGAGCGCTCGCTAGCGAGCAGCCGCCGCAGGCCCCGTTCGCCGCGACGCATCGCTCGGGCGTGGTTCGCCTCGAACAGGCCGCGAAACCCGAGTCGTGTCAGGACATTGATGAGCGGCCACGTCGTCTCGACCTCCTCGCGGAGCGTGAGGCGGGCGCCGCCGCCCGTATCGGTCTCGAGCGTCCAAGACACCTCACCGCTGAAGAAGCCCTCGACGCGCGTCCGGACGAAGCGCGGCGGATCGACCTCGACGATCTCGATCGTGAACACGAGCGTGTACGGCAGATTCGACCGCACCCACACGCGTCCGATCCAGCCGACGCCGTCGTCGCCGCCGATACGGACGAGCTCGATCCGGCGGTAGTCGGGCCACCACGTTGTCCAGTCGTGCGCGTTGAGCGCCGTCCACACAACGTCGATCGGCGCGTCGACGGTCCAGACGTCGCTGAAGCTGTACCGGGCGCCCATCGGCAGTCGAGGCTAGCAGGCATCAACGGCCGATAGAATGGCCGGGCACCCGGAGGCGGCTCGTGTACTACGTCCAGCGCGGCGAGGTGCCGCACAAGCGCCACACGCAGTTCCGCAGGCCGGACGGCTCGCTGTACGCGGAGGAGCTGTTCGGGGTCGAGGGCTTCGCCGGCCGAAGCTCGCTGCTTTATCACAACACGCCTCCGACGCAGACGCACAAGATCGAGAAGGTGCGCGACGTCGGGCTCGAGGCCTGGACCGACGCGCCCCATCGCCACTACCTCGTCAACACCCAGGAGCTCGAGCCCCGCGGCGACGCGGTGAGCGGCCGTGTGCCCCTCTTCTTCAACAACGACGTGACGTTCGGCGTGGTGCTCCCTGCCGAGCCGATGGAGCGCTACTACCGCAACGGCGAGGGCGACGAGATGCTCTTCGTCCATACCGGCCGCGGGACCGTGGAGACGATCTTCGGGCCGATCGAGTACGGGCCGGGCGATTACCTCGTCATCCCCATCGGCACGACATACCGCGTGCTACCCGCCGGCGACGAGTCGCAAAAGATGCTCTGGCTGGAGTGCCCCTCAGAGATCGAGCCGCCGAAGCGGTACCGCAACGAGTACGGACAGCTCCTCGAGCACTCCCCGTACTACCACCGCGACATCCGCCCACCGGCCGAGATGGCGCCCCGAGCGACCGGCGACGGTGCGAACGGCGACGGCGACTTCGTGGTCGAGGTCAAGACGCGCGGCCGGATCACCGCCTATCACTACCGCCACCACCCGTTCGACCTCATCGGCTGGGACGGCTACCTGTGGCCGTTCGCCTTCAACATCGGCGACTTCGAGCCGATCACCGGACGCATCCACCAGCCGCCGCCGGTCCATCTCACCTTCCAGCCTCGCAACTTCGTGGTCTGCTCCTTCGTCCCGCGCAAGTTCGACTACCACCCGCTCGCCATCCCCGCGCCGTACAACCACTCCAACATCAACTCCGACGAGGTCATCTACTACGTGGCCGGCAACTTCATGAGCCGCCGCGGCGTCGACATCGGCTCGTTCACGGTCCATCCCGCAGGCATCCCGCACGGTCCGCACCCGGGAACCGTCGAGGCGAGCATCGGCAAGGAGGCCACTGAGGAGTTGGCGGTCATGATCGACACCTTCCACCCGCTGCAATTGACGCGGCACGCCAAGGACCTCGAGGATGACCGCTACCCGTACTCCTGGATCCCGCCCGAGGACGGCGCCGAGCACGCGCAGCAGCTCTCCGAGCGCGGTCCGGAGGCGTTCCCGGACTGATGACCGATGCCACTGCGGTCCCCGTCAACCTCTACGAGAACGACCGGGAGCTGATCGTCGCGGCGCCGATGCCGGGCGTGGCGCCCGAGGACATCCACGTGGAAATCACCGCGGAGCGGCGCCTCGTGCTTCGCGCCCGCCAGCACGGCCCGGGGCAGGAGCGGATCGATTACCTCGTGCGCGAGTGGTCGTACGGCCCGTTCGAGCGTGCGATCGAGCTGCCCAGGGACGTCGACGCGCCTCGCGCCAACCTCAGTTATGGCAACGGCGTGCTGATGCTGTCACTGCCCAAGTCCGACCGGACGGTGCCCGCGAGCCTCAGGGTCGACAGGAAGGGCCACGCCCGTGGCATGGTCACCCACCATGCGGGGCGGCAACCCGACGACCGCGAGGCGCACCAGCAGGTCGTGGACCGGGAGCGCTGACCCAGCGCGAGCTCCCCCGCGTCACGCGCGTCGCCGCATACGCGCTGTGCGTCGATGCCGACTCTCGGATCCTGCTGTGCCGCATCGCTCCCGGCTACTGGAAGGGAATCGGCTCGTGGACGCTGCCCGGCGGCGGCATCGATTTCCGCGAGGCCCCGGGAGACGCCGCGCTTCGCGAGCTGCGGGAGGAGACCGGTCTCATCGGCCGCCTGGAGGAATTCGCCGGCGTTCACTCGGTGAGCGGAGTCTGGACGAGACCCGACGGCGGTGAGGAGGAGTTCCACGCCATCCGGCTCGTGTACCGCGTCGCGGTGACCGGCGGCGAGCTGACCATGGAGATCGGCGGCAGCACCGACCTCTGCGCGCGGCTGACGCGCGACGAGGCGGAGGCGCTCCCGCTGGTGGACCTCGCGGAATACGGCCTGCGACTCGCGTTCGGCGGCGCCTCGGACTGAGACCGGCAGTCGGACGGAGCCTCCTATACTCGGCGCGTGGCGCCCGAGCCGCGGATCGAGTTGACGACACTGCTGCTGTGCGACTACGCGCTGACCAGCCAAGACGGGAAGATCAGCGCCGTCGGCATCTTCAGCCAGGTCACGGTGAACCGGCTGCCCACGGCGCATCCGCGACTCTTCATCGTGGCGGTCCTGGAGGCCGATCCGGGGCCGCATGAGCTCCACCTCCAGGTCGTCTCGCCCTCCGGTGAGGGCGTGCTCCGCGAGCAGCCGCGCCTGCGCATCAGCGTCCCCGACGGAGCGACGACAGCGAACATCGTGGCCGACCTCAAGGGGCTCCGCCTGACGGAGATGGGCCGCCACCGCATCGAGCTGAGGTCCGGAAGCCGCCTGCTCGGCAGCGCGCCGTTCAACGTGGCGCTGGTGTGGCGGCAGCAGAAGGTCGCGAGCGCATGACCGCGACTGCAGCGTCCGCCCGCGCAGGGCGCCTGCGCAGCGGCGCCACGGCGGGCGTCGGCGGTGCGGCGATCGGCCTGGCCGCGGCGTTCGTTGTCCGCGTCGCGACCGGCGTGCCGTCCCTGCCCGAGGTCGTCGCCGAGCGCATCACGCTTGTCATGCCGCTCGTGGTCTTCGACGCGCTCCTCGGGCTGCTGGGTCCGCTCGCCAAGCCGCTGCTGGTGGTGGTCATCGCGGTCGGCGTGCTGATCGCCGGCGGTGTGGCAGGCTGGCTGGCCGCGCGGTGGCTCGACTCGCGACGTGTTGCAGGGATCGCGCTGACTGCGCTGGTGGGCGTGGCGGCTGTCGGGCTCGCGGGCATCATCGGCGCCACGCAGACGCCCACGCTGGTCGGCGCGGCGCTGGGGGCAGTCGCGCTGGGCGTGACGTACTGGCGCGCGTACGATCCGGAAGCCACGGCACCCACGCCGGAGGCCGATGCGAACCGGCGGCACCTGCTCCAATGGGGGGCGATCGGCCTCGGTCTGATTGTCGTCGGCGGGGCGGCGCTCCGTTGGCTGACGTCGAGCTCCGGCCGGCCAACCGCCGGCCGACTCCCGACGCGGATAACGCCCAACGACGTTTTCTACCTGATCAGCAAGAACCTGGTCGATCCGGTCGTCGACGGCAGCACGTGGCGCCTCGAGGTCGGCGGGCTCGTCGAAGAGGAGTTAAGCCTCACGCTCGACGACGTGCGGGCCCTGCCAGCGGTCGATCAGGTGCAGACGCTCGAGTGCATCAGCAACGAGGTGGGCGGCCACCTGATCAGCACTGCGGAGTGGCGAGGTGTCCGGCTGCGCGAGCTGCTGGCCAGGGCGCGTCCGAGCGGCGACGCCGTCGAGGTGAAGCTCACCGCAGCCGACGGCTACACCGAGTCGTTCCCCGCTGAGCTGGTGGCCGACGATCGCGTACTGCTCGCGTACCAGATGAACGGCGAGCCGCTCCCCGACAAGCACGGGTTTCCCCTCAGGCTGCTGCTCCCCGGCCGGTATGGGATGAAGGGACCCAAGTGGCTGACGAAGATCGAGCTCGTCGACACGCCGTACGAGGGCTACTGGGAGCAGCGCGGCTGGAGCAAGGAGGCAATCATCAAGACCATGTCCCGCATCGACGCGCCGGCGACGAGCGCCGAGCTGCGCCGCGCGGCGACGGACGTCGTTGAGCTCGCCGGCATCGCGTTCTCGGGCGAGCGAGGCATCAGCCGCGTGGAGTTGCGCATCGGTGAAGAGGACCGATGGGTGCAGGCGAGTCTGGAGCCAGCGTTCTCCGAGCTGGCGTGGCAGTTCTGGCGCTACGACTGGCGACCCGAGCCGGGCACGTACGAGGTGGCGGTCCGCGCCACCGATGGCTACGGCAACCTCCAGGACGCACGCGTCGCGCCGACGCTCCCCGACGGCGCCTCCGGCTACGACGGAGTGCGCTACACGATCGGCTGAGCCGTCGCCGCGCGGCTCCGAGGCGCGGCGCCCCGCTCGGGTGAGGGTCGACGTCGGTCCGAGGCACCGCATGCATGGCATGCCTACGGTGCTCGCCATTCGAATCGGACGTTGCCCGACTGACGTGCCGTATGCACGGCACGACTGTATCGGCCATTTTGGATCGATCCGAGGCCCACAACCTGCCGGCCCGGGCTTACCGCATGCACCTGATGAATGCGCGCGCGCGGAACCCGCGCTCCGCCACTCATCGGGCTCCGCCAAGCCGTCATGTTGGCCGATAGAGTCCCCGGACGCATGCGGGTTCGGGTCAAATGCCGCAGCGTCGCCGGCGCAGTCACGGGCTGAATGCGGTGATCTCGAGCGGCCAAGGACTACTCGGCTGGACGGGCCTGTGTAACGACGAATTCCATCCGGCACGCCATCAGATGCTCCGGATCGTCCAAGCGCTGTCCGTCTGGCGCCAGCCGGCCGCAGGTCGCCGCCGCCCGATCGTCGAAGTGTCCAGTCACCTCGACCCAGGAATGCGGTGGGAACCCGTCGCGCCTACTCCGATGCCGAGCGGATGTCGGTGCCCATGGCGTGGTAGCCGCCGTCGACGTGGATCAGCTCGCCGGAGGTCATCGGCGCCCAGTCCGACATCAGGAAGCAGCACATCTGGCCCACCGCCGTGGCGTCGTTCATGTCCCAGCCGAGCGGGGCGCGGCTCGTCCAGCGGTCCGCGATCTGGTCGAAGCCGGGGATGCTCTTGCCGGCCATGGTCCGTATCGGTCCCGCTGACACCGCGTTGACGCGGATGTTGTCCGCCCCGAGGTCGCGCGCCAGGTAGCGGGTGATCGACTCTAGGGCCGCCTTGCAGACGCCCATCCAGTCGTAAATCGGCCAGGCGAAGCGGCCATCGAAGTCCAGCGTGACGACCGATGCGCGCTCGGCCGTGCGCAGCGGCTCGAGCATCCCCACGGTGAGCGCCTTGAGCGAATAGGCCGATGTCTGGAAGGCCATCGCCACGCTCTCCCAGGGCGTGTTGACGAAGTTGCCGCCGAGCGCGTCGGCGGGGGCGAAGCCGATGGCGTGCACCAGGCCGTCGAGCCGACCCCAGCGGGCGTCGATCTCGCGCGCCACCGCCTCGATCTGCTCGGGGTTGTTGACGTCCATCTCGAGGACGTCGGGCGTGGTCGGGAGCTTCTTGGCCACGCGCTGCGTGAGGCTCATGCCGCGCCCGACCCCGGTCAGGAGCACTTCGGCGCCCGCCTCCTGCGCAACGCGCGCAACGGCGAAGGCGATGCTGTCGTCGGTCAGGACGCCGGTGATGAGAAGGCGCTTGCCTTCGAGCAGCATGGCTCGTCCTCCAGCGTTCAGGATCGGGAAGAGGATTCTAGCCAGCGGGTGACGCCGGTCATGCCGCCGGCACCGGCATAAGCATCGGAAGCGGGACGATCGCTCCGTCGGAGAGCCTCAGCGCGACCCACTGATTCGTCGCGCGCGGAGCCACCCCCAGGGCCTGGAGCGCGAGGACCCAACCGTCCGGCAGCTCGGCGCCGACAGGGCGCCAGCGGCTGGTCCCCACGCGCGGAGGAATCGAGACCCGAAGTTGGTCGCCTGTGGCCATGTCCAGGATGGCGACGCCCGCCCGATCGTCGAAGGCGACCACGGGATCACCATCCGCGTCGAATACGAGGCGCGCCTCCGTCATCTCTTGGACGAGAACGCCAGTGTCGACGTCCAAAATGCCGTTAGCGCCGACCGCAAGGTCGCCCGCCAGCCCTTCCAGGCCGTAGAGCCCCGTGACGATGGGCACGTCATCGACGGCTCCGCTTTCGATATCGAGCAACAGGATCCGACAGCGCCGGACGCACTCCTGTACCGCAAGACGGTCGCCCTCGACGCTTACCGCCATTGTCGCTCGAAACGTGAGCGGTGCGGCGAGAATCGCGTCGAAGCGCGCGACCGCGGGCGGGTTGAAGATGAGACGCGGGTCCTCTGACCCATCGACGGGCATCGACCAGATCGCGCTGCCGGTCCCATCGCCGAAGTCGCTCACGAAATAGAAGACCGTCGAGGTCCGCGGGTCGAGCGTCGCAGCGTGGATCGTCGCATCGGTCCTGAGCAACTCACTCGTCGCGCCATCCGCGACGTCGATCGCTCGGAGGACGTACTCGTCTCCTTCGGCGCCCGTGTAGAGCACGATGCCGGACTCAGGGCCTGCAATCTCGCCTGAGCCGGCCCCCGGCAGCCCGTCCGGGTAATCGGCCGCCAACCGGGCAGTAACAGTACCGTCGAGCCGGCCGACGACGAGGTTGGCGTTGGCATCGGGCCCGAGGAGCGGGCTCCCCATCGAGAACCAGCCGAGCGCTCTGAACTCCGTGGGAACGTCGACGACGGCACCGGCCGTCGCTTCACGGGCCGTTGGCGACGGAACGCGTCCAGGTGCCGACGGTTGCTCGGACGCGTCGGAGGTGCACGCGACGATCAGCGCGGCGAGGGCAACCGACATCGCACGCCACGGACACGAGACGCGGGACGGGACGGGATCGGTCGACATGGCGTACTCCCCGCAGCAGAGTCTCTGGTCGCCTGCGCTTCGATCTCTGCGGTCGGGCGTCGTCGGGGCGATCTGGAGGTTAGGCTCTGCGGACCTCGCCGGGCGCTCTACGTCCCGAGAGCGTCCAACTCGATCGCATGGAGATCCTGCATCCGCACCGCGAAGTAGGCTGCCCGGCCGCCGACGAATCCCGGGCCCGAAGCCACGAGGAACCAGCCCGGTGGAACGTCGACACCGACGGCTTGACCGCTCGGCGGTACCACTCGCCAGGCGTCTGCCACACGTCCGAGGTCACGCGTCGTGCCACCGGGTCGAAGTTCGGTCGCGAAGAACACTGTCCCTGGCCTGCGCCCCTCTTCACCGGCGGCGTGGACAAGGATGTCTTGACCGTCGCTTTCGAGAACCGCTCCGGACGTCGAAGAGTTGAGCCACGTGCTGGATCCCGTCACGAGGTTGACGAGCAAGAGGCCGGCATACGGCCCATCCCAGGCGATCGAGTCGATGACCGCGACGTCCGAGCCGAGGCCGATCACGGGGGACGGATCTGCGAGCGGGTAGTCGGCGACATCGCCGGTCGTCGTGTCGAGAACCGTCAGCGTGCAGGCCGCGGCGCAGACGAGCTGCGCCAAGTGCGAACCATCGGCACTCAAGGTCAGCGCCGCGAGGAATGCCACGCGAGCGGCCAAGGTCACATCCAGGACGCCTGCGGTCGGGTCACGAGGCGGCAACACGAGCGTCGGCGCGCCGCCGCCGCCCATTTCGAGATGCCATACCCCGAGCTCCGCGCCCGTGGCTCGTCCGACGATGAGGTAGTAGACGTCCGCACCGCTCAGACCGATCGCCGCCGCCCAGATGATGTCGTCCGACTCAACAATGAGACGGCTCTCGCCGGTGACGACGGAAGCGGCAAGGAGCTCGGACCGCCTGCCATCGTCACGGCGATAGATGAGGGTCCCCGCACGCGGCCCGTCCGCGATGGGGAATGGGCCAGCGCCTGCACCGAATGGACCAGCGGGACTTTGGGCGATCTCCACGCGGTCCGTCTCTCCGTCGAGCAGTCCGAACCGGAGTGCGGCGGCGTCGCCGGCGTCGGACAACTGGTCCCATTCGTACCAGCCGACGGACGCAAGGTCGCCGGAGTCGGCGTCACTCGCCGCTGGCGTGGCGTCACGGCTGTTCGTCGGAGTGGACCGCGCGACCTCCACCCCCGTCGGCATACCGGTCGTGCTCCCGGTGGGCGGCTGGGTCGTCACGCACCCGCCGGCGATCACGGTGGTCACCGCGAGGGCGACGACGACGGCGCGCTGGTTACGGCTCTTGGCCACTGCGCGGCAGAGCGCCGACAAAGTCATATGCCGTTTGATCGTGCCGTATCGGTCAACATCGCCAAGAGCCCTACCGAAGCCTGCCAGCCCCGCGAAGAGCGCTGCATCCGCGGGTCAAGTTACGCTCCGTCGACTGTGATGGTACGGCTGTACGACTACGAGGTGCCGGTCGCCGATCTTGCGGCGGGAGTGCCGGGGTTGGCGGACTCGCTGACTGCGCTCGGCACCGCTGATCGCAAGGCGCTGCTGACGGGCCTCTTCAAGCCGGAGAACATCCCGGGGACCATGGAGCGGCTGAGCACGCTGGTGGCCGACGTCGACGTTGCGTTCGCCGACCTCGTGGTGCTGCTCGACAACCGGCAGCGCCCCCGGCGGTTCGTGGCGATCGACGAGGCGAAATCGGTCCTGGAGGGATGCGGTCTGGACGATCGTACGATCGCGGGCACCCGCGAGTGGGATGTGGCGCGCCTGCTGGAGCCGTACGGCGACGGTACGTACCACGGCAAGCTGCTGAAGCGCGTACGGAAGCAGTTGCGCTCGGTGAGCGACCGATCGGCGCTGACGACCCCGTTCCTCTACCGACGCGAGTGGTAGCTCTGCGAGGCGCGGTCTAGAGCGTCTCGACCATCACGGCTTGGACGTGCCACAGCAGCTTCCACAGCTCCGGCGCTGCCGCGACCAGATCCACGTCGTCGGGCTGCACGTGATCGAAGAGCCGGAACTCGGTGTGCCGGGCGAGCGACTGGCGCGCGCTCAGTGGCTCTGCCAGCGCCCTTGACTCGACGTACGGAACATGGTGATCGGCGACGTCGTGCATCAGGTAGACGTCAGCCTGGAGACTCTCGAGCTGACCGGAAGGTGATATGGCGTCCAGAAAGCGCAGCGTCGAGCTCGGCAGACGCTCGACCGCGCCGGTCGCCTCGTCGAGCGAGCGAGTGGTGACGAGGTCGTAGACGCGGCGGCCGGTCCCGCCGAGGCGCCGGGCGAGCTCCGGGTCTGCCTCCAAACGCTCTCCGGCGAGCAGCGAGGCCTGGTAGGCATCCGCGAGCGCCGCCCGATCGTCCGCGTCCGTGATCTGCTCGAGGAGGAACCGAGAGCACACCTCGAGGGTGAGATCGCTCGGCTGCCAGTCGACCTCCGCGGCGTCCAGCCGATACGCGTGCGCGGCGACCGATGCGAGATACGTCCGTGCATCGGCATACGCGCCGAAGGCGTTGACGTACCGAACCTCATGGGCGATTCGCGGATCCGTGGCGGCGATCAGCGCCAGGCTCCCTCCGACCGAGAAGCCAATGATGCCGATCCGCCCGCTGTCGACCCCTGGACGGCTCGCCAGCAACTCGAAGGCGCGGACGATGCCGTCGATCTCGTTCACCTCGAGCCGTCCGGCGAGTAGCGTCGCGGAGTCGGGAACCAGCACGACGACGCCGGTCCGAGCCAGCGCCTCGGCCACGCGCTCGACTTCCGGATGCGACCGGCCGAGGTTGTTCACGCCGAACACGAGCAGCATCGCGCCGAAGCGGTGTTCCGCCGACGCCCCCTGCGGGAGCCACAGGTCGGCGAGATCGCCCGCAGCCTCGGCCGGAGCCAAACCCGCCGCTGCCGCGACGCTGCGGTACGGGAGCGTGATGCGCGTCGGTTCGCCGCTGAACCAGTCGAGCGGGCGCGGCCCGCTGTCGAGGAGGTTCGGCAGCAGCGCCAGCGTCTGGACCGTCACCCGCGCCGGTTCCACGACGACCGTCACGACGATGGCCGCGGCCAGCAGCAGCAGGATGCCGCGCCCGCGCATCGGCCTACGATAGACGGCGTTCGTCGCGCGGCGAGGTCAGCCGGCCCGCTGCACCCTGCGCCGCGCCTCGCGGCCGTCGACGCGTTCCATCGCCGCGATCCTCGCCTCGCGCTCGACCTGGAGCCGCACACGGTAGAGCAGGTTCCACTCGTCGCTCTTCAGCGATGCGCGATCGATCCGGTCCTGGATCTCGTCGAGGCGCTTGACGAACGCGACGAGCGCCGTGGCACCGTCTCCCCGCTCGCGGCTCACCCGCAGCAGCGCCGCCTCGAGCTTCTGCGAGTCCTCGCTCCACGTCAGAAAGGCGTTCGGACTGAGGGCGAGCTCCCGTTCGACGGCTGCGCGGATGCGGTACGCGTCGCGGTCGGGCGCCGTGATCGAGACGTCGGTCGCGTGGACGATGACCTCGACGCGTCCGGCGGTGAGCCGGATCGGTCTTCCCTCGACGACGGTGTTGAGCATCCGCCGCGCGGCGTATTCCATGGTCCGCAACGGCCACGACATCGCTCCCTTGAGCTCCTCGCGGACGGCCTCGTGGCCGAGTCCGGCGAGCAGCCGCTCGAGATCGGTCGCCAACTCCTCCTTGCCCCGCGCTCCGGAAATGACGACCGGGACCTGGATGATGGTTCGCCCCTCTCGTCGTCGCCGGATCGCGAGGATCGGGGAGATGACGATCATCTGCAGGACCGCCAGGCCGATGGACCCGGCAAGCAGGTAGCTCGCCGGGACCCGGCTCAACCACCGGCCGAAGGACCGCTTGCGGTCGAACCCGGCGATCTCGATGAATGCGACGGAGAGCGGCGGAAGAAGCACGACCGCGGCGGCCAGCGCCACGACGAGCCACGGGTTGACCTGCAGGATGCTGCCCGGCAGGACCCCGAGGGCGTGACCGAGCAGCGCCACGGCGACGGGGAGGCCGGCGCCGACCGTCACGATCACCCACGCTGCACCGATAAGCGCCACGACCGATACGACCCGGCCCTTGTTACCCGGGATCTGGCCGAAGAACAGCGCCGTGGCCCAGCCGAGCCCGAACGCTGCGCCGCGCGAGAGCGCCTGCCAGGCGAGCAGCAGGATGACGGGCAGGAATGGCATACCGACGCAAAAGCACGGGCCGTGCCGCCGAGCCTCCGGCGCTGCAGTGCCGCCACCACCCGCGGCGGGCAGCGTCAGTCGATGTGCAGCGGGCGCACCGTCGCGACGGCGTTCTCGACGCCCTCCCACTCTTCGCGCGGAGCGTCGCAATACAGCTCGATCTCGTTGCCATCCGGGTCGACGGTGTACAGGCTTCGACTCACCCGGTGATCGGACGCGCCGCGCAACAGGCCACGCTCGGTCAGGACGCGGTGGGCAGCCTTCACGGCCTCCCAGTCGGGAAGCTGCACGGCCACGTGGTACAGGCCCACGGCGGTGGGAAGCGGCGTGGGCGCCTGATCGCCCACCCGGAGGAGGGCGAGGTCGTGGTGGTTCTCGCCGGTGGCGGTCAGGAACACCATGACGTTGCTCATCTGGCCCGAGATGCGGAAGCCCAGCAGGTCGCGGTAGAAGTCCAGCGACCGATCGAGATCCCGCACTTTGAGCACGACATGACCGATCCGGAGCGGCTGCAGCACGCAACCGATGCTAGCTGAAGGTCAGCGTGACGGGGACCAGGCCCCTCGACAGCGACGCATTCGAGACAGCTGCCCACGCCTCGGGCGAGAGATCCGCCACACGCTGGTCGGGGAATCCCCAGTGGCAGCCGCACTGGTCCACGACGGGGAGGCGGGCGCATCGGTCCGCGCAGACCGTGACGTACCCGACCACGCCGCCCGTGTAGCGCCCCCCGTACACCGCCGGCAGCGCAACGACCGCCTGCCCGGCGAAGCCGCCCGAGCAGCAGTACCAGCTGGCGACGCCGCCCGTGGACGGGGACGGCGCCGCCGCGACGGTCTGAACGGGCGGCGGCGGCGGCGGAGCCGGTGGCGGAGGGGGTGCGGGCGGCGGTGGGATCACGATCGTCGCCTCGAGATCGACGCTCGCCGGCGCCGCGCTCGTAGCCCGCCACGCAAGGATCTCGGGCGGCACGGGGACAGATCGCGTCAGGTCCACGCCCGTCTTGCCCTCGGCTCGCGACGAAGCGTCGCCGCGCGCGGCGTGCGCGGCCGCTGTCTGTCGCACGCTCAGCGCGATCGCGGCTCCGGACGCCGTCGGAGCCGCACCCGCCGCCAGCGGCGAGAGCGCGCCGATGCCGACCGCCGCAAGGACGGTCAGGATCGCGACGCGACGCAGGGGATACGCCAATATCGTTCTTCCGTAGCGAGGCACGCCGAGCGGGCACGCCGCATGCGCCGTGCCGAAACCGCCAAACGCTAGCACCGGCGCGCAACCACGCGTCGTCGAGGAGACGCGAACAGTGACGATCCGGGGAGCCGAACCACGCCACCGGGCGGGCCGAGTATCGATCCCACGCGGCTCGCACCAGCCGACCGAGGACCAGCGGCTGCTCGAGCAACCGACGGAGCCGTCGTTCCTCCAGAGCGACAGCTGGCGGGCGCTCCGTATCCTCGGTGAGTTCGTCGAGGGATTCGACGCCCTTGCCGGCGTCGGGCCGGCGGTCAGCGTGTTCGGCTTCGCGCGCGTGCGTGCGTCTGACCCCACATACCGTGCCGCGCGACGCCTCGCAGGGCGGCTGGCGCGGGACGGCTACGCGATCATCACCGGCGGCGGTCCGGGGATCATGGAGGCCGCCAATCGGGGCGCGTCCGAGGCGGGCGGCCTCTCCATCGGCTGCAACATCGAGCTCCCGTTCGAGCAGGGGCTCAACCCCTACGTCAAGCTCGGGATCGAGTTCCGCTACTTCTTCGTCCGCAAGACGATGTTCGTGAAGTACGCCCAGGGGTTCGTGATCTTCCCCGGCGGGTACGGCACGCTGGACGAGCTGTTCGAGGCGCTCACCCTGGTCCAGACCGGCAAGGTCGAGCACTTCCCGATCGTGCTCTTTGGACGGGATTACTGGAGCGGCATGATCGAGTGGATCGAGCGGCGGATGCTCGGCGAGGGCAAGATCTCGCCCGACGATCTGAAGCTGCTGGTGGTGACCGACGACGTCGACGAGGCGTGCGAGACGATCCGAACGCACCACGCAGCGAAGATCGCGGAGCGGGACGCGGATGCCGAGGAGCCACCCGCGGACGTGGCGCCACGCAAGGCCGATGCGCAGTGACCGAGCGGCTCGACGACAGGTGGCGGGCCCGACCGGGGACGGACCCGCGTTAGCACACTCCGCCGTGAACGCCTGACCCGCATCCCGGTTGCCGGCCGGGAGAGGTCTGGGAGCCGCTGCGCGATCGGCTTGTTAAACAGAACTGGCAAGGTCATCACGCGACCCCGAGCGGGCCGCATCCTTCCGTTCCGGGCGCGCCCACCCGGCCGATTACGCCGACGTCGCCACCGGTGCATCCGGGCAACGCTAATGAGACTTCACACTCGCCGCCTGCCGACGTTAGTACTAAG
>JBHENJ010000008.1:0-4960 GCA_046262115.1 Candidatus Limnocylindria bacterium
GACATGAGCTGCGTCACCACGGCCATGACGGCGCACAGGGTCACGGCGCCGGCGGGCCATCGGGGAGTCGACGCGCTGGTGCGCCGATAGATGGCGACCAGGAGCCGTTCCGGGACCGCACGGCCGATCCCCGCGCCCAGACAGACGCCGGCCGAGAAGTACACGTAGAGCAACAGGCAGCCGGCGAGCGTCACGGCCAGGGTCAGGAGCTCAGCCATCCCGGTCGGCCCACCGCCCGCTGCGACACCTGGTCGGATCGCTCGGTTCCAACGTCACGACGTCACGGCGGAACGATACGGCCGGCGACGGCGTCATCTCCTCAATGACGAGGCTGCGCATCGTCGTCGCCGCTGCCGTGATCCTCGTGGTCGCGTGCTCGTCGCAACCACCCACCTCTGATGCGCCATGGGATGACGTCGAAGGCGCGTGGGGACTCCGCTTCGGCACCACTCCACGCGGTCCGATCGTGATCGTCGACCGGCATCGCATCACGCTCGTCATCGAGCCCGGGGCGGTCAGCGGAACCGCCGGCTGCAACCAGTACGGCGTCGACGCGCACGTCGACGGGCAGAGTGTCCGACTCGGGGAGATCGCGGCGACCGCTATGCTCTGCACCCCGGACGAGGTCATGACCGCCGAGACGGCGTACCTCGCCGCGCTCGGCGCGGTCGACCGCATCCGCCGGGATGGCAACGATCTGGTCCTCGTCGGCCCGGCTGTCGAACTCAGGTTCGGGGCCTTGCCGCGGGTGCCCGAGGGCGGCGCTCGTCGATACGCGCTGGGTCACAGCACCAGCCACGTCGTCCTCGTCATCGGCGACGTCGTCCCGGCGCTCGACGGCGACCGGCTGACGCTGACCCGACGCCGGAGGCCTCGGACTCGTCTACCGGACCGATCGGGACGTCGACCTAGGCGGCGAAGAGGCGCGGCAGTATCTCCACGAAGCGCGAGCGGGCCATCACGGGACCGATGCCGTGGCGCTTTGCCTCGGCGTGCGCGTCGACATCGGTGTGCGAGCCGAACAGGACGAGCCTCGGGGTGCCGCCGCCGCCCGCCGGGCGCCACGCGGCGAGTTGTGGACCCCAATCGGCCTCGCGGTCGTTCCAGTCGACGAGCAGGAGCTCGACGTCCGACACCGGTGGGAGCTCAGCCGGCGCAGCGATCGTCCGAACGGTAGCGCCGGCGCGCTCCGCGGCGTCCACGATCCGCGCACCGAAGAGCAGGTCGCGCACGATGGCGACTACGCGTTGCGGCCGGCCGCCCGCAGCGTCCGCCGACGTCGTGCCGGCTACGGAATCGGCGATCGGCCGTTCGATTCGGGCGTCGACGGGGCCGCTCCGTTGGCGGCGTGCTGCGGCCGCCGTCCACCGTTCGCGTGCGGGCCCTGGGCGTACCGAACCACGCGCATCGGGTAGATGCCGACGACCGCGGGAGCCCGCACCTCGACCGAGAACTCGAGGCCGATCTCGCCGCGCTGCCAGAGCTCGGCGAGCTTCAGCGCCTCGCGTTCCGGGAGCCCGACGAACGCCGTCGTCCCGTTGCGAGTGACACGAGTCACCTCGTCGGTCTCTTCGAGACCGAAACGGCGGCGGATCTCCGAGAGCGCCACGTACGGTCTTGAATTGATGAATCGGCGCAAGCTCGATGTGCTCGGCCGCTTCGTCGCGGTCATGAGTGTCCCGAGAGTGTACTCCGCGATATCGGCGGTGTCCCGGCGGCTACCAGTCGAGGTTGAGGAGCCCGCCGTCGTACTGCGTGAGGACCATATGCGCGTCGTGCCAACCCTGCCGACGGTCGTCGCGGAGCCGGGTGAGTACCTCGCGGGCCGCGACCGGATCCCAGCCGAGCGTGTGGGTCGCCGCCCACAGGCGTACGACGCGGTCCGGATCGGCCATCAGGCGTTGGATCTCGGCACGCCCCGGCGCCGTCGTGCGGAGCCTCTTATGAAGCGTCTGCGCCTCTCTGGCCAGGCGGTTCGACTCGCGCGCGCCGAGTAGCGTTGACGGCCGCTCGCCCGCCGACCACCTGCGGAGCAGGAACTCGTAGCGGCGCGCCGAAGTGAATACCTGGGCGTCGGCGAGCGTCTCCTCTCCGCCGAGCTCGCCGACCAGGCTGCGCAGGACGAAGAGCACGTTCGCGGGGCGCTCGCCCAGCCGGCGCATGAAGTACGGGTACCACTCGGTGCCGAACGGGACGTAGATCCGGACGCGGTGTCCGCGGGCCACGAGCCGGTGCTGCAGGTCGCGCCGGATGCCGTAGAGCATCTGGAACTCGTACCGATCGGGCCCGATGCCTCGCTCGGCCGCGTAGCGCGCGACGGCATCGATGAGCGCCCCGTCGTGGGTCGCGATGGCCGGGTACGCATCGACGTCGAGCAGCCGCTGGGCCAGGAGCAGGTAGTTCCGGTCGATCTCGGCGCGATCGGTGAACGCCACCTCGGGCGGCTCGGCGTACGCGCCCTTGCAGACGCGGACGCGCATGCGCTGGGCCGCCAGGCGCTCGACATCGGCCGCCGACCGCCGGAGGTACGACTGGATGACGACGCCAACGTCGAAGCCCTCGGCGCGCGCTCTCTGGGCGATGTCGAGCGTGCGGTCCACGTACTCGTGCGACTCCATGTCGATCCGGACGAAGATGCCGTGCCGGCGGCCCGCCGCCAGCACGCGCCACAGCGACTCGAGGCAGACTTCAACGCCGGCGTCGATGCCCATCTGGGTCAGCTTCAGGCTGACGTTGCTGTCGAGCTCCTCGCTCGCGATCCGTTCGATCGTGGCGACGTACTCGTCGGCGGCACGAAGCGCGGTGTCGCGGTCGGTGACGCTCTCGCCCAGGACGTCGAGCGTCGCCATTGCGCCCTGGACGTTGAGCCCCGCCACCACCGCCACCGCTTCGTCCAACGTCGTGCCGGCGACGAACCGATACGGCAGCCGACGAAGAAGTGGAATCACAAGGGCGAGCTGCGCAAGCCATCGCCGGTTTGACAGCCACAGGAACGCGACACGCAGGGCTTCCGAAACAAGACCCCGACCGTCTCGTCTTCTGGCTACGTCTGGGCCGGCAAGATCTCCGGACGCCCAAGCCTCCCGGTCCGTCGCTTCATCCCGCCTACGGGCGAACGGCGTAAATCTGAATCACCACGCGCTCCCGTACTGCCCCGTCAGCGTCGCGGACCATCGCCGTCTGTTCGTGGACCAGCCGTCCATTGAACTTCTCGACGTACCGACGCAACACGTCCGCGAAGTGGGGAGACCGGCCGGCCGACCAGACGTCGTACGCAAGGTACTGGAACTCCAGTCGTCTGATGGCCCGATCAGGATTCTGGATTGGCGTGTAGGCCGGGTTGCGGTGCAGCTGGTTGACGCTGACGCTCAGCCCGAGCGACCGGCGCTGGCCGTAGAACTGGATGAGGTTCGAGAGAGTCGGGCCAATCGTCATGAACGTCGCCCCTTCGGGAACGTTGTCCCGTATCCAGAGCCCCGCCTCGCGGCCCCCCGGCAAGCCCCCCGTTCCAGCCAGTGACCCCACCGTCGTGGTAGTGCTCACCGCCACAACGCTCGGAATGGTGAGGCTGACGACGATCATCACGGTCGCCAGCGCGGCCATGAACCCGAGTGAGCCAGCGCCGCCGCGCTCGCCACGTCGCGCGCGCCACCACGCCTCGAAGCGGGACCACAACGGCGCTTCGAATGTCCGTGCGGCGAGCAGCGCCATCGCCGGCGCGAGCGGGAGGAGGTACTGATATCCCTTGACGGGCCACACTTGATAGAACGCGAGCGGAACGACCAGCCACGCGACGATCAGCCGGTCCTGCCACGCAGCTTTGCGGACAGCGAACACCAGGCCAACGGCGACAAATCCCAACAAGATGGGGCCGACGGCGCCGGGCAAGATCTCGGCGTAGAAGCTCCACGTGTGGTTCGGCCGCCTGAGAAATTGCCAGATCAGGAATTGACGCGCCGTCTCGGACGCGCCCGCCACAGCGATCGACAGCGGATACGGCGAGATGGCAATGATGAACACAGCTGCCGCCGCGAAGACGCGGCGGGGGGAGATCCGGACACTCGGCGTCATCAACGCGAATGCGATGGCGACACCCACCACGATCAGGCCCGTTTCCTTGGCCAGAAACGCCATGCCGCCCGCGAACGCGGAGGCGTATAGCCACCTGGCCGCCCCGCTCGCGGTGTAGCGCGCCAAGAAGAGCATGGCGACGAGGAAGAACATCGCCATAGGTGCATCGAGGAGGATCTGACGCGATACCGTCACGTGATACGGCATCACCGCGATGATCGCCGCGGCGACGAGCCCGGCCCGCCGCGAATAGAGCTGCGCTCCGAGCGCGTAAGTCAACGGGATGGTGGCGAGCCCGAAGGCGACGGCGAGCAGCCGAGGCGCAACGTCGTTGACCCCGAATTGGAACAGCAGCGACACGAGGAACTGGACGAGTAGCGGATGAGCTCGAAAGATCGCGAAGAACTGCGCGTAGGTGGCGTTTCCGGCGAGAGCGGCTGCCTGCCCGGCGTACACCGCTTCGTCGCTGTTGAACCCCACGTCGGCGAGGCCCCACAGGCGTAGGCCAGCGCCGACGACAACCGCGATCGTTACTGCCAGCGCCGAGAGTCGTGTACGCGCTGCCTCGAGCTCCGCGCGAAGCGGAAACGGCGTGGCGACTGTCCGGGCAGTCACCTGAGGCCGCGCCTCAGAGGGCGTCGCCGGGCAGCTCTGCGGGGACCGCCGCCGGCACGCCGGAGACCATGGTTGGGCGGCGGCCGTTGGCAGCGTGGCTGCCGTTGGTGGCGTGTCCGTTGGCAGCGTGGCGGCCGTTGGTGGCGTGCCCGTTCATCAGCTCGGGTAGCAGCTCGGCCCACTCGTGGCCGGCCACCCGCAGGCGCCACACGCTGACCCCCTCGAGCGCGCGGGCCAGCAGCGCGCGCTCCATGTCGCGCAGCGCGGCATAGTC
>JBHENJ010000009.1:0-7985 GCA_046262115.1 Candidatus Limnocylindria bacterium
GGCCGCGAGGTCGTCGCGCTCGCGCTCCCCGGTCAGGACAACATCGCGAACGCGCGCTTCGTGCGTGACTACATCGCGTCGCGGACGGAGTGGACCACGGTCGACGTGGTAGGTCACAGCATGGGCGGGCTGTCGCTGCGCTACTACCTCCGCAACCTCGGCGGCACGAAGGTGCAGGCATACGTGTCGCTCGGCACCCCGCAGTACGGCGTGTGGGGCGCGTGCCTGCTGCCCCAGAGCAACGGGGGCCAGATGTGCCCCTCCAGCAGCTTCCTGACGAACCTCAACAGTGGCGACGACACGCGAGGCGGCTTCGCGTACGCCACGATCTACAGCACCGGGGACGAGATCGTCCCGTACAGCCGCTCGAAGCTGGACGGCGGCGCATGCCACTTCCAGGTGTCATCGATCAAGCACGACGGGCTGCTCCACAGCCCCAGCGTGGTCTTCCCGCTGGTCGCGGCGAGCCTCGACGACGCGGCGGACAACGCGTGTCCGAGCGGTGGGACGTATCGGTCCTGAGGCTCCCGATAGCCGCGGATAGGCTCCCGGCGGCCGATGCTAGGATGCTCCGGCTGCGGCTCGGAGCGTCGACCGTCCGGAGGGAGAGCGTGACCATGGATCGAGGCAGGCGCGGGGCGCTGGCCCTCGTCGCCACCGTGCTGTGGCTCGGCTACATGATCGTCGGGCTGCAGGTCATCGACGTGGTCATGCCGACCCGCGCCGGAGCAGGCCCGGAGGGCGCCGCTGCCTTCGTTGGCCTGGTCGGCGGGATCGTCTGGGCCGGCATCGTCATGTGGGCGGCATCGGAATAACCGCGCCCGAGATCCAACGACCGATGGCCACCGCTTCCCGCGCCCAGCTTGCGCCACCGCCCGGCTACTCCGTCCGGCGTCCGACAATGGACGATGTGGATGCGGTCCTGGCGGTCGTTGTCGCGACCGAGCTGATGGAGCACGGTGAGATCGACTTCTCGCGCGACGAACTCCTCGGCGAGTGGGAGCGCTCCGACCTCGAGACCGATGGCTGGGTCGTGCTCGACGGAGGCGGCCGCATCGTGGGGCACGGGCAGATCACCGTTCGCGGCGGCGCGTACCTCGACTCGTGGGTGGTGACGCATCCCGACCACCGCGCTCGGGGGATCGCGAGCCATCTGCTCGATCTCGTCGAGGACCGATGCAACGAGCTGCTGGCCGAAGCCTCGGACGGCGCGCGCGTGGTGATCGGCAACTTTGCGTCGGCCGTGAACACGGAGGCGCGCGCGCTGCTCGAGCGACGCGGTTACGTCGACGCGCGTCACTTCTGGCGGATGAGCGTCGAGATCAGCGAGGAGCCGCGGGTGCCCGAGTGGCCGGCGGGGATATCGGTCCGGACCTTCGAACCGCCGGACGCGCGGCCCGTCTACGAGGCCGTCGATGAGGCATTCACCGACCACTGGGGGCACGTGCGACCCGAGTTCGACACGTGGGTCAAGCGCACCCGCCGGGAGACGTTCGACCCGAGCCTGTGGTTCCTCGCCATGGACGGCGAGGAGATCGCCGGCTTCTCGCTGTGCGGCGTCACCACGGAGATCCCCTGGGTCGAGACGCTGGGCGTGCGACGGCCGTGGCGGCAGCGCGGACTGGGCCTGGCGCTCCTGCTCCACTCCTTCAGGGAGCTGTGGGCGCGCGGCCATCGCAAGGTCGCGCTCGGCGTGGACTCGCAGAACCTCACCGGCGCGACGCGGCTGTACGAGAAGGCAGGCATGCGCGCCGATCGCGACTGGGTGCGCTACGAGAAGGAGCTGCGGCCCGGCCGGGAGATCGCCACCGTCTCACTCTGAACGGACGCCGAGAGCGCTTGCAGACTGACGTCGGCGTCGCGGCTCTTGGGCCGGATCCGGCACGCCGCGACGGCCTGCTTCCGTAGCCCTTGAGGCGATGCGCGCTTAGTATCTTGCCGTGATCCGCCACCTCAGAACACAGGACCGATGAGCGGGCGGATCGGTGAACAGCCTTCGCCGCGCGATGCTGGCGACGCAGGGGACGTGCGCGACGTCGGGGACGTGCGCGCGGAGCGCTGGGACCAGCCGTGGGACGGACGGATCGACCGCCGCAGGCCGACGACCGCCGAGCTGGCGGTCCCGTGGCTGATCGGGATCATCCTGTTCCTGATCGGGACGAACATCGTGCTCCTCGCCCTCCTGCTCACCAACGACTCGCAGGTCGGCGGCGGGGAGGAGGAGAGCCCCTCGCCGAGCACGGGCGTCTCCGGCACAACCGGTTCGCCAGTCGCGTCGCCGTCGGTGAGCGGCAGCCCGCCGCCGGTGGGCGGACCGCTCGGCAGCCCGTCCGCGTCACCGGCACCGGGCACCGGGTTCGGGGAGCTCGAGATGACGTACCTCGGGCGCGTGGATCCCGCGGCGCCGATCTCCGTGTTCCGTGACGACTTCAGCAACGACGAGGTGGCGGCCATGATCGCCAGCTCCGCCGACGGGATCAGCTCGCACGATTGGGCTCCCGACGGGTCGATCGGCGCGGCCATCATTGCGGGCAGCGTGGTCGCCATCCAGCCGGGCGAGGATCCGCGGCCGCTCGTCGACAACGTCGTGCAGATCACGTTCGGCGCGGACGCCTCGACGCTGTATGCGGTCCGAGTGGCAGACGACGGAAACACCGAGACGGCGACGATCATCGCGATCGACGTCGCGTACACGGTCGAGCATGAGATCACCAGCGTCTCGTACGACAATCCGCTCTTCGGCTTCACCGGCCCGCTCGACGAGGCGCAGTTCGCGGACGACGGCGGCGCGCATCGCCTGTACTGGCTCGCCGACGGCTTCCTGTTCCTCGACGTGTTCGCCGGCCCGACGATCACCATCGACCCGGCGGACGGGACGCAGCGACCGGTCGAACAGCGCCCCGCGCTCTCGTCGCCGGACGGCTCGCAGCACGTCGACATCACGAGCACCGACAACGGCAACACCGCGCTCGAGCTGCTGGGCGCGGATGGCAGCGTCAGGGCGACCACCAGCGTGGCCGGCGCGGTGAGCCATCTGCGCTGGTCGCCGGCCGGCGATCGCGTCGTCTTCACTGTGGGCACCGCGACGCCGGAGGGCGGCGTGCGGCAGGACCTGTACGTCTGGACCCTCACCTCGGAGGAGGAGCCGACGGCGCTGACGAGCACCGGTGCGGCGTTCGGCGCGGAGTGGCTCGGCGGCGCGGAATCCTGGCGCGTGTGACGCGCGGCGTCGCGCGTGTGACGATAGGCACATGACCGCCAATCGCGACCGATGACCGCCATGCAGGAGATCGTCAATCCGATCGGCGTCGAGCTGGACGAGACCGATCGGCTGATGCGGATCCGATGGGACAACGGGCACCTCGGCGTGTGGGCCTGGCACTCGCTCCGCAAGGCCTGCCCCTGCGCCCTCTGCGCCGGCGAGATGGGGATGCCGGGGCTCGTACAGCTCAACACCCTCTTCACGCCGCAGCAGACGACCATGGAGCGCGTCAAGTGGATCGGCCGATACGCCCTGGCGCCGATCTGGGCGGACGGTCACGACACCGGGCTCTTCACCTATTCGAAGTTGATGGAGCTGTGCGAGTGCGAGGAGCACCGCGGCGGGGCGGCGTGACCAGCCCCGCCAGCCCGTTCGACGCTCCGTTCACGCTCGCACTCGGCGGCGGTGGGGCGCGCGGCTGGGCGCACATCGGCGTCGCGCGCGCGCTCGAGGAGGCCGGCATCCGGCCCGCCCGGGTCGTGGGCACGAGCATGGGCAGCATCATCGGGGCCGGGATCGCGGCGGGCGTCTCCGCCGATCGGATGGAGCGCATGGCACGCGACGTCGCGGTGTACCGGCTCGCCCGGCGACGCGTCCGCCTGGCGCTGCTCGACCACCGGCCGCTGGTAGAGCTCGTGGCCCGCGAGCTCGGCGACCCGCTGATCGAGGACCTGTCGACGCCGCTCGCGGTCACGTCGCAGGACCTCGTCGCCGGTAAGCCGGCGGTAATCGAGCGCGGCCGGCTGAGCGACGCGCTGGAGCGCAGCATCGCCGTGCCGCTCTGGTTCCCGCCCACGGTCGACCTCGACGGCGCGGTCTGGTGCGACGCCGGCCCGTGGGAGGTCGTTCCGGTCAGCGCCGCGCGCGCGCTTTCGACCGACCCCGTCGTCGGCGTGCACGTCGAGTCCGCGCGCGGCGCGCTGCTCGAGCATGCTGTGACGCTCGGCGTCATGCGGCGCGTCACGGGGTTCCTTCGGCCGCCGCGGCCCGCGCTCTCGGGGCTCTCGGCGAGGAACTACGCCAAGCTGCTCGCCCTTCGGATGGGCGATCCCGCCATCTACGAGCCGCCGGACCTGCTCATCGCGCCGGCGCTCGGCCTCACGTCGGCATGGCAGTTCGCAAGAGTCACGCCGATGGTCGAGCGCGGGTACCGCGCGGCGCAGGCGGCGATCGCCGGCGAGCCGTCTCCATCGGTCCCGCGTCCGTGGCGTAGGCGTGCCGCCTGACGTCGGCCGCGTCGGCGGCGTCGGCGGCGTGCTGTTCGTCCACGCCCACCCAGACGACGAGGTTGCCGGCACCGGCGGGACGATCGCTCGCTCCGTGGCGGAGGGCCACCGCGTCGACCTCGTGACGTGTACCGGCGGCGAGGAGGGCGAGGTCCACGACCCCGATCTCGAGGAGTCGGACGCCCGGCCGCGGCTGCGTGAGATCCGGATGCACGAGCTCGAGTGCTCGGTCCGCGCGCTTGGCGGCGGATCCGACGCCCTGCGGCTGCACCGCCTCGGCTACCGCGACAGCGGGATGATGGGGACCGATTCGAACACGCATCCCGAGTCGTTCTGGCAGGCCGATGTCGCCGAAGCGACCGGGAAGCTGGTCGCGATCATCCGCGAGGCGCGCCCATCCGTCCTCGTCACCTACGACTCCAACGGCGGGTATGGCCACCCGGACCACATCCAGTCGCATCGCGTTGCCGTCGCGGCGTACGACGCGGCCGCCGATCCCGCCGCGTATCCCGAGGCCGGCGGCGCGCACGCGGTCGAGAAGCTGTACGAGGTCGCCTTCAACCGCGACCAGTGGTTCGGCCTGATGGTCGAGCTGCGCCGGCGCGGGATCGCCCTGCCGTGGCGGATGGACGAGATGTTCGCGGCAGAAGCCGCCACCGGCGCCGAGCCGGGTGACGCGGCTCCGCGGGCCGAACGCCGCGACGAGGTCACGAATCGCCCTCCCGAGGAGCTCAATCCGACGAACATCGAGGCCGCGCGCGCCGTGTCGTGGGAGCTCGGCACGGGCGCGGCGCCCGAGGACTTCGGCACGGCGGAGGCCGATATCACCACGCACGTCGACGTGGCCGCCCAGGTCGAGGCCAAGCGCGCCAGCATGGCCTGTCACCGGACGCAGCAGCAGGACCTCGGCTGGATGCTGGAGCTTCCCGAGGACCTGGTCGATCGCGGCCTGGCCACCGAGTGGTTCGTGCTTCGCCGCTGGCGCGGCCGCGAGGTCGCTGCGACCGTTCGCGAGACCGACCTGTTCGACGGCGTCCCAATCGCGTAACTCGAGCGTCCGCTCCAGGCGCAAATGGAGAGGCCGCCCGAGTGGGCGGCCTCTCCGACCTTAACCGAGACTGACCCCCGTCACGGGCCCGGGATGTTCCCCGGATCCTGCATGCCCAGCGGGCAGGGCGTGACCAGGAACAGCGAGTCCGTCTGCTGCGCGGTCTTGATCGTGCCTCCGCTCTGCGAGCCGTACAGCTCGACGAAGGCGTCGGACTGCTCGCAGGTCGGGTTCCGGCCGGCCTGGTTCCGAGACGAACGCCCGTTGCGCGCGTCGGTCCAGATCGCCCACGCCGTGTTGTCAGGCCCGATGGCCACCACGTCGTAGTCCCCGGCGAAGATTCCCGCGCGGAACGAGTAGTCCCAGTTGTTCGGGACGTCGGACAGCGTGAAGTTCTTCAGCGGGAAGACCGTCTGCGCCGGAAGGATGGGCGTCGCCGCTGGGTCGATTGGTGCCGTCGGCTGCGGGATCACCGATGCCGTCGGCGCGATGCACGGTGACGCCGAGGCTGGGATGGTGGTCGTCGTCGCCGTCACCGTGCCCGTGGTCGTGATGGAGCAGACGGCGCCGAAACGCCAGACGAGGTAGTTACCCGGCCGCTGACGGCTGGTCGGCCACTCGCTCGCAGTGGAGTTCGTGTCGAGCCGGCGGTCGTAGAAGTTGACGTTCAGATCGCCGCGCGGGCTGATGTCAACCCACGGGAACCACTGGTCGTTCCCGAACCCGGCTGGGGGCGCGCAGTTCGGATCACTGGCGTTCGTGCACGTCCTGTTGTTCGGCTGTCTGGACGGATCGTTGTTCACGCGCGTCGGCCCGATCCACGTCGTCCCGCCGTCCTTCGACGCAAACAGGAAGACGTCGGTGTTCGAGCTCACGGGTGTCCCGTTCCGGTTGTCGGACATCACGAGGTAGAGGTCGTCGGCGAAGTCGCCGCCACGGCGGTCGACCACGACGTTACCGCCGGAGTTCACCCGGAAACAGCTGTTGGTCAGCACCGGCCGCCCGCCCTGCTGTCCACGCGGCGCGCAGTCCGGACGTGTCCGGCCCGACCTCGGGTAGTTGACGTCGAAGACCGGTGTGATGAAGAACGGGCCCTGGAAGGTCTGTCCGCCGTCCGGCGAACGAACCAGGAGGTACTGGTTCTCGTCGGGCGTGTTGTAGTTCTCGAACGCGACGTACAGATGGCCCGTCACCGGATTGACGGTGGGCGTTGAGAACTGGTTGAAGTCGCAGCGGTCGACCGGCGGCGGCGTTCCGCCGGTGCAGAACGGCGCGTTGCCGCTGATCGGCCGCTCGGGCGACCACGAGCGACCCTGGTCGTCTGAGAAGCTGTAGTAGATCTCGGCGTGCGTGCAGACGGCGATCGTGCACTCGAACTTCGTCCACGTCACGTGGATACGGTCGACGCCGACGGTTCCCGACGCACACGCGACGGTCGCTGGATCTGTCGGCTGGCGCGGGTTCGGCGGGAAGCACTGCGGTTGCACTCCTGCCGGCCTCGGCCCTGCCGCAACGTACTCTTTGTCGTTGAACGGAACGGAGGAGTTCGCCGTCTGGTCGTTGTCCTGCTGGAACGTGACGGTCCCGTCGCCGGGCTTGCGCACGTCGCCTGGGCCACCACACCGCGCCTGCTCCGGCGTGCTCGCGATGGCTCGGATCGCTACGCACGGGCGGCTCCACGTAAAGCCGCCATTTGTTGAGCGGCTGACGAAGATGCCGTTCGTGTCATCGGTGCGGTTGAAGTTGATGTCGACGTAGTAGGCGATGCCCGCGCGGTCGAACGTGATCGCGGGGTCGCCGCCGCCGTCCAGGTTGTCGCCGCTCGGGAGCGACGGGAACGGGATGATCCCCGTGTACCAGTTGTTGCCGTTATCGGTCGTCGAATAGAACCCCGACGTACCCCAGCCCATCCGATAGTCGTTGGCGCCGCCGACGGCGTTGCGCGGGTTGCGGGGGTTGACGGCGATGCTGGTTTCGTCCTGCGGGAAGCAGCTGAACTCCTGGTTCGCGCGCTGCTCGTTGCCGGCGTTCCCGACCTGCTCGGCCTTGTCGTCGTTGCGTTGATCGTCGAGGGGCCGCGGCTGATGTTCCGGCTTGAAACCGGCCTGCGGACACTCGGTCAGTCCGGTTCCGGTGAACTCGACGTCGCGACGCGCGAGGGCGCTCGATTCAAGGAGCGCCTCGAGGTCTTCACCGGCGCGATCTGGATCCCCACTCTCGATCTGCGGGATCTTTCCCGAAACCGACCCCGGGATCGCGACGATCAGCGACGCGAGCGTCAGTGCGATGACGAGGACTGCGCTTGGGCGCCTCATCGTTCTTGCCCTTTCTTGACTTCAAGGGTCCGCGCTCTCGTCGCGCGGAAGGGTTTACGGCAGCCGATAGAGAGCGACGTTGCGCTGCTGCGGTCCCTCCTTTCGAAGTCGTGGCGGCGCGCAGCGCCGCACGG
>JBHENJ010000010.1:0-20712 GCA_046262115.1 Candidatus Limnocylindria bacterium
TCGTCGCTCAGCTGGCGGAAGACGTTGCCTGCGCTGAACGCCTTCTCGACGAGCTCGAACTCATCCGGGTCGAGCAGATGAGCCACGAAGCGAGCGTGCTCATCCATGATGTTGGTCCAGAACTTGACGACCTCGAAGCGCTCGAAGTCGGCCTCACCGCGCGCGAGGTCGTCGAACCGGCGCTGCCAGCGCTCCGCCTCGTGGCGTGTGTGGTCGAAGAACAGCGGCCATACCAGGCTGCGGAGCTTTCCGGACGCCTGCGCCTCGCCGAGGCGCGCCTTGTATTCGATGAACGGCTTGACGGCTTCACTGAGAGGAGCAAGGAAGCTCTTGACGCCCGACCGCTCGGGCGGCTTGTCGGCGACGATCTGGTCGTAGAGCGCTGCGAACGAACGTTGGAACCGGAGCGCCTCCGCTCGCTCCCTCGCCGCGAGCTCCTCCGGCATCAGGAGCGCGAAGAACACTGCGTGCTCGGCCAGGATGTCGGCGGCGAATCGCGCATCGGCCCATGCATGGCTCGACGGATCTCGCTCGTCCATGCGGGGAAGGACAACGACCTTCTCGTACGGACTCTCGGCCTGCGATCCCGTGCCGGATCGCGTCAAGAACTCCATTGATGGATGGGCAGTTGTCTTTCGGTCTGCGGTCGAGGCCATGTCGTTCTTCTCCTCCGGCGACCACAGGCCGATCGCCGAGCGCGTCTAACGATAGCCGCATACTTACCATAGACACGGTGTTTACCAGAGTCAACACAGCCCATGTCTCGCTTTACGATGCGCCGGATGGGAGATGACTCGTTCGAGGAGCAGCTCGCAACGCTGGCGCTGCTGCTCGAGCCGACCAGGCGAGCGCTCTACCGCTACGTGGAGCGCCAGCCGCGCTCGGTGAGTCGCGATGAAGCGGCCGATGCGCTCGGCATCAGCCGGGCTCTAGCCGCGTTCCACCTCGACCGGCTGGTGGCGGCGCGACTGCTCAAGGTCGAGTATCGGAGGCTGTCCGGTCGAAGCGGCCCCGGAGCCGGCCGCACGTCGAAGCTCTACCGCCGCTCGCGGCACGAGTTCGTTGTGACGCTGCCCGACCGCAATCACGAACTCCTGGCGCGGCTCCTCGTTGAGTCGGCGCCGTCGGGTTCCGGCTCAATCACAGAATCGGAGCCGGCGCGGGAGCTCGGCGCGTCGCTGGGCGCGCGAGCACGCAAGCGCATTCGAGGGCGAGTACCTGCAGAGCGCCTGCAGAGGTGCGTACGAGACGTCCTGGAAACCCTGGGATTCGATCCGTACGAGGCCAGCGACGAGATTCGGCTCCGCAACTGTCCCTTTGATCCGCTGTCGCGAGTCTCTCCGGCAGTGGTGTGCGGCGTCGGGCAGGCGCTCGCCAAGGGCGTCGTCGAAGGCATCGGCGCCGGCCATCTGCGCGTCTTCCGCGAAGAGCACCCCGACCGCTGTTGCGGCGTGGTCGCCGCGCTCGCTAACCCCGCGGCGGGTTGACGTCCAGCGGTGCCTCCGCCATGGAGTTTGAGGCGTCGAGGTTAGCGTCCTGATCCACCCCCACGCCTAACCGGTACACCAGCTCCCCGCCGAGCCAGGCCGTGACGAGGGCAACGGCTCCCGCGAGCAACTCGGGAATAAGGGGCGCGATGCCCGGCAGGTAGGTCGGATCCCCGAAGCGCATCAGCCAGCTCACCACGAACAAGACCACGACCACGACGTTCCCGCCGCCGTGCCACAGCCCGACCCGCTTGGCGCGCGTGCTACCGGGGAGCGCAAGGAAGTCCACCAGCCCGAACACGGCGGCGAGCAGCCCACCGACGAGTCCCGCCGCAATCGCCCAGAAGGAGAAGATCGCGAGGTCATCGTTCCCCGTGATGACATACAGGATGTCGAAGATCACCGCCGCGCTGAACAGTCCGAGCGGATACACGATCAGCATCGGGTGCACCGGGTGTCCCAGGACCTTGATGCGCGTCTCCATCGACGTTTCCTCCTCACCGCCGCTGTGATCAATCAGCGACGCTGCAAGCCGCGACCCTTCCGCCCGCACGCGGCGGTCGTCTTGTTGCTGCATTATGACCCCATGACCGATCACGACCAGCCTCAGCCCAAAGACCTGACCACTCCCGAGCGCCTGAAGACGACCCTGGGCGCGGTTGCCGAGGGATTCGGCCACGAGACGAAGGGCGAGCACGAGACCCAGCCCGGCGCGCGAGAGACGGTGTCGCCAACGGAGGTCGAGCGGATCATCGACCGATGGCCCGCGGCTCACCGCAATGTCGCCCGGCAGATGCTCGAGAAGTACGGTCCGCCGAACGAGGCCACGCCGTCGAAGCTGTTCTGGTACGGCAACGACCCGTGGAAGCGAACCGAGCTGTCGGCGGACGTGGTCGCGCACAACTGGCCGGCGCCGCACAGCGACTTCCTGACCCAGGTGATCGACTACTCCGTCCCGCCGGAGAAGACGCACCTCATCACCCGGTTCGACGGCAGCATCGTCGTCGACCGGACTCGCGGTGAGGTGGCAGCTCGCTGCGACTCGGAGGCGGCCAACGTGCTCGGCCTGAACATGGTCCACGAGCTCGTGACCGGGAAGCGCAACGTCGAGGAGGCCCGCGAGACCTCCGAGCAGAACACCGTGGCCTACAACCTCGGGCGCGAGGCGCCATACGCCGAGCGGCTGCTCTTCGACGTCCCGCGCGGCGGCACCGAGGACCTGGACGCCACGACCATGGCGCCGGCGCTGCTCCAGCAGATGGCGGGCAAGGTCAAGGACGTCGTCACCGGCGGCGAGGAGGCGACCGAGCGGCGCACCGGCCCGTCCAACCCGGACGCGAGCTGACCTCAGACTGCTGGGCCGATGACGTTCGAGCTGGGCCCGGCAGCCCTCGCCGGGCTCCTCGCGGGCGTCGTCATGATCGCGACGCGCCTCGTGATCCGCGCCGCCGGCGTCGATCTGCGCATGGACGTCATGCGCATGTGAAGCACGATGTTCGGCGTCCACGGTGCCGGCGAGCGGTGGTTCGGCATGGCGATGCACCTCGCGGTGAGTGTCGTCATCGGCCTCGCGTACGCCTTTGGCTTCGCGTTTCTCTTCCACGCGGCCGAGGCGCTGTGGCTGTGGGGGCTAGTCGGCGGGCTGATCCATTGGGCGATCGCGGGGCTCTTCCTCGCGATCGCGCCGGAAATGAATCCGGAGATGCCGCAGCGGATCGCCGCGCCCGGCATGTTCGCGAGCGCGCTTGGTCGGGCCGATGTCGTCGGCTTTCTGATCGGCCACGTCGCCTACGGGGTTTCGTTCGGGATCCTCTACGCGCTACTCCACCCGGCGGGCGGCGCGGGCGCGGCGTTCTAGGCGCCACCAGACAGCGGGCGACGGTGGGCGTCGAAGAAACCACCTCGTGCGGGTGTCCGGAGCTCGGTCTGGCATCACGCCCGCAGCCGGCACCGGCTTACCGAGGCCGCGACAGCCACCTGCGGCTGGCCAGTGCGAGCGACGCGACGGCGAGTAGAGCGAATATGAGCATCCCGATGAGCCCGATAACGCCCGCGGCCCCCTTCGCCGCCTCCGTGACCCCATCGGATGCTGGAGCGTGACGCTCGTCGCGAGCAGAAACGTGATGGCCGACTGGAAGAAGAGGACCGCGCAGGCGAGGAATTGTGCCATGGTGGCAGTCTACGGCCGATCAGTATCGATTCGGTCGTGCTCTCGCTCGGGCTCCGGCGGCAGGCGCTCCTCTGTCTGGAACTCGGCGCCGCACGCCGGGCACTGAAGCGCGATCCGCGCCGCTTGCTTCGGAGACCGAGCTTCAACGCTGCTGACCGGCGTCACAACGTTTTCCTCCGAGCGCTCCGAGGGATGCTCGCCTTGCGCGAGTCGGTCTCTGACCTCGAAATCTGCGCCACAAGCGGGGCACGTGAAGCTGGCGGCGGGTGTCATGCGTACCTCCTGTCGTGAGTGGGCGGCGGCGGGTGCTGTCGCCAGCGGTGCATCGGCGACCGCAGCGGCGAGTCGCCGCAACAGGCCGCGCGCCGTTCCCTCCATCCCCTCGGCGAGCGTCGGAAAGATCCCGACAGCGGTGGCCAGCTCGTCGAGCGTCCCGCGCCGGCGGATGACGACCGTCGCGCTGTAGACCAGGTCGGCTGCGTGCGGGCCGATGACGTGGCAGCCCAGCACCCTCCGGCTGCCGCGCTCGGCGACGTACTTGATGAATCCGGTCGTCTCGCCGGTGAGCTCGGCCTTCTCGACGCGGTCGAACGTCACCAGCCCGACCGCCACGTCGTGACCCGCCGCGCGCGCCGCGGCCTCCGTCAGGCCCACGCTGCCGATCTCGGGATCCGTGAAATCCCATGGCCGAGGCTCAGCCGGTCGATCCGAACGTCGACGCCCTCGAACGCGTCCGCGTAAGCGATCTTGGCTTCCTCCTGGCAGACCCGCGTGAAGGGCTGCTGACCGTTGACGTCGCCGATCGGCCACACCCCCGGGACGCTGGTCCGCATGCGGTCGTCGACCACCACCGACCCATCCGGGCGGGTCGCAACGCCAGCGGCTCCAAGGTTCAGCATGTCCGTGTTCGGCCGGCGGCCGATGGCCATCAGGACGTGCGACCCGTCGATGATGCGCTCGGCGCCGTCATCCGCACGCGCGACGACGCGGACACCATCGGCGGACTGCTCGACTCGCACCGCGTCGTGATCCACGATCAGCTCTATCCCGTCATCGCGGAGACCACGGCCGAGGACCCGACTGACATCGGACTCTTCGTCGGAGCAGAGGAGTTGGCGCCGATGGATCAGCGTCACCGCCGACCCGAATCGTCGAAAGGCCTGTCCGAGCTCGCAGCCGATGTAGCCGCCGCCAAGCACGATGAGGTGCTCCGGCGCGGCGGTGAGATCCATGACCGTCTCGTTGGTGTGAACCTCGACAGCGCGAACGCCGGGAAGATCGGGGACCTGCGGCCGCATGCCCGTGGCGATGAAAACGCGCTCGGCGCTCAGCCGCCGGTCACCGACGTCGACCTCGCGCGCTGAGACGAATCGCGCCTCGCCCTCGATAAGCGTCAGCCCATCGGCGTTCGTGGCATTCCCCAGGGCCTCCGCGCGGTGCCCGGCGATCAACGCATCCTTCTCGTCAACGATCGCGCCCAGATCGACGCTCACTTGTGCCGCCCCGCCGACGTGGAATCGTCCGGCGATTCGCACCAGGTGCGCCACGTGCGCGCGGTGGAGCAGGAACTTGCTCGGCACGCACCCGACGTTGACGCAGGTGCTCCCATACGGCTCGCGGTAGAGCATCGCGACCTGGTGGCCGGCGGCCACAGCGCGGTTCGCCACCACGGCGCCCGCCTCCCCGGCGCCGATCACGATGGCGTCGAATCGCTCCATCAGAGGCGATCCGCCAGCCGTCGCGACGCCTCGCATGCCCGGAACATCCGGCGACCCTAAACCTTCGACCGTGCTCGAATGTCAAGGGGCGCTATCGTGCGCGGATGCGGATCGGCGACCTCTCGACCAGCACCGGCGTCCCGCGCACGGCACTGCGTTACTACGAGGCCGCCGGCCTGTTGCGGTCGCCGCCGCGAACGAGGTCCGGATATCGCGAGTACGAGCAGGCCGATACGGCGCGGGTTCGGTTCATCAGGGCACCCCAGGGTGTCGCCCTTTCGCTCTCCGAAATCCGAGACATCGTCCGGATCCGCGATGCCGGGACGGCACCATGCCATCACGTCGTCGAGCTGATCGAGCGGCGCCGCGATGAGGTCCGCCGGCGAGCCCTCGAGCTCCACAGGCTCGAGCAGGAGCTGGCGCGGCTCGCCGCAGTGGGGAGCGGCATGGATCCGGCCGATTGCGAGCCGTCCGGCGTCTGCGGGATCTTATCGAGACGCCGCTCAGCGAGGCGAAGCCAGGCTGACGCCCCGAGTCGTCACCGCGCAGCGCGGCTTCGCGAACTCGCGCGGCGAGGAGCTCGAGGCGTTCGTCCTCGAACTGGCCGGGACCGATGCCGCCGAGCACGTCGCCCAGGAACACGCCGTCGGTCCTCAGCCTGCCTGATCGGGAACCGGAGCGCTGACGCGGGCTCGTGCTCGCGGCGAACAGCGCGGGATCGGCGAGCAGGTGCCGCATTACGACGTCGCCGAGCGAAGCGAGCGCGCGGCGTAACGCCTGACGCGCGGTCCCGCCGAGGCCGGCGCCGCCGCGTTTGCGGCGCTGCTCGCCGGCGTGGTGATGATCGCGTCGCGCGTCGTGCTTCGCGCGTTGAACCCCGAGATGCCGCAGCGCATCCCGGCGTCCGGGATCTTCGCGAGCGCGCTCGGTCGCGCGGACGTCGCGGGATTCCTGGTGGCGCATGGGGCGTACGGCGTCTCGTTCGGCTTGCTGTACGCGCTGCTGCATCCCGCCGGCGGGGCGGGCGCCGCTTTCTGAGGTCGCCGCGAAGTTGCGGCTGGTCTACAGCCGGTCCTAGCCGCGCGCCTCCAGCAACTCCGTCAGCCGATCGAGATCGGCCTCCGCCTGACGACGAATGGCAGGAGTGATGAGTCCGGCGAGGAGTCGCATCCCTCCCGTGAGCTCGACGCTGACCCTGAATCTCAGCCGCGTTCCTCCGTCAGCCGTCTCGGAGAACTCGTGGACGCCGGAATACTCGACCGGCCCGTCCGTTCCCTCTACTGCGACGCGGCGCGCACGGTCCAGCTCCACGACCTTGTAGTTCAGCTCCACGTCGTGACCGTGAATGCGCCGCCGCTCCATGACGAGCGTTCCGCGTTGGGCGGGGCCATCGGGTAGCACCTCGAGGCTCACGATCCCGGACTGCCATTCACGACCGTTCCGAAAGTCCGTCAGAAAGGCGAATACGTCGTCGACGGGGCGCCGGATGGTGCGTTCAAACTCGAATTCAGCCATCGCGACGCTCCGTCGACGGGCGAGCTATCCCGCTTCGATGAGCCCGGCCTGCTCCGCCGACTGCCGAATTGTCGTCCCCGCCTCCTCGGCGACGAGCTGCACCTTCTCCGCCGTCTCCTGCGCCGTGGTGCGCACGCGGCCGAGGAGCTCGGCGCTGGCGGGGGCAATCACTTCACGCTCCCGTCGCGTCGGCGGAATCAGGAGGCCGATGGCTGCCCCGATGCCGAGGCCGATGCCCAAAGCGAGGACTGCGTTCTGGGCCACGACCTCTGGCAGCCGGCTCGCGCCGCTGCCGACGGTCCCAGCAACGGTGGTCGCCCGCTGTCGCACCTGACCGGTCACCTGGCCAGCGGTGTCGCCGATGCTGACGGCCACGCGTCCGGCTGTCTGGCCGAAGCCGCCGACGACGTTCGCCGCACCCTCGACGACACCTCCGGCTACGCCGGCGACGCCGCCTGCGAGCTGTCCAGCGCCATCGCCCACCGAGCCGGCCACGTTACCCGCTGCCTGTCCGATCCCTGCGCCGTCGGTCGCGCGGCGGCGGCGATCACGTACACCCGCGGCGCCCGGAGAGCCGGTCATGCGCCGCACCGCGAGGTAACCGAGCGCCAGGCCGCCACCGATGATCGGCGGCGTCAAGCCAATCGTTATCACCGTGGTCCGGTTGCGCTCCGCCGGCTCGGCATCGGAAAACGTCACCGTGGGCTCACCGCCAGCGTCCACGAACGAACTGTCCTCGTCGAAACCATCGTCGGTCGCGACGAACGTGTCGTCCTGCATGGTTCTCCCCTTTCGCAGCCACGACGCTCAGGCCGGCTGCCGCTCCGTCGATACCTGCTTGATCTCCTGCATACGCCGGCCGAGCTCGGCCAGCTCGCCGCGGGTGAACGCCTTCCTGGCGAGCGGAAGGAGGCGCGTCTCCTCTTCCTCGACGTGGTGCTCGAGGTTGTCCTTCATCGCGATGAACCGGGGCTTCCAGAGCTCGTCGGAGGCATCGGTCTTCTCGATCTCGCCCAGGATCTCGTCCACGACCTCGTGCTCCGCGAAGCTCTCGAGAACGAGCTGGCGCGTCGCGGGGTTGTCCTGAAGCGCCGGATAGAAGACCTCCTCCTCCATCCGCTCGTGCGCCTGCAGCATCCGCTTGACCTGCCCGAGCGTCTGCGTCCGGCGGTTGACGGCCGCGCTCTCGCCTCGTTGGAGCAGCTTCCGGATCTCGCGGTGATCCGACTCGAGAAGGGCGATTGCATCGGTGCTGGAAACTGCCTCTACGCTGGCCGATCGGACGCGACGGCCGTTCCCGCCATTTGCGCCGGCTCTTGGCGCGGGGCTGCGCGTCAGCTCCTGGATCTGCGTGCTGCGGACGAGGCGCGTGGCCACCAGACCGATCCCGATCCCGATGCCCAGGACGAGCCACGGTTGCTGCCGCGCGAAGTCCTGGGCCTGGCGCGCGATCTGACGGACGTCTGTCTGTTCGAAGTAGTCCGACACGGATTCCAGCTGCCCGGCTGCGAAATCGGCCGCCTGCGCCACCGGCTGCTGTCCGCGCTCCTGCGCCGAACGTCCGGTTTCGCGAATCGTTTCGACGACGCCCGACAGCGCCTGGCTGAGCGTGCCCTTCTGTTCCTCGGCGCGCGTCGCAACGGTCTCCCCAGCCTGGTGGATGATGCGGCCGCCCTGAACACGGGCAGTGTCCGCCACCTCCAAGATCGGCTGTACGAGCGCGTTGGGCTGCCCGCCGGACTGTGCGGGGGCAGTGCCACCGCTCTCCGGCTCTGGGCCGCTGCGCAGGGACGGCTCGATACGCGCCAGTGCCTGGCGCACGTTCGCCGGTGAGTCGAAGTCGCGGTTCGGCAGCTGGTCAAGCAGCTGACGGAACGCCTGCGCCGCGCGCCGCGTGCGCGCCTGCGAGATCAGCCTCTCGCGGTCAGCCGGGTATTGGATCGTGCCCAGGAACCTGTCGACCTGTTCCGATTTCACGGTTGCCATGCGATTCCCCCTTTGTTGTTGGCAATGCCCAATGCAGAGGCCGTGCCGTGAACGGGAGAAGGCGGTCGACAGCTCGTGGTCGACTCGAAACGCCGGCTGGCTCCACGTGCTCGAGAAGTGCGGGTACCGGGTTATGCATCGAGAGCGCGGCCTCGCGAACGCGCGCGGCGAGGAGATCGAGGAGGTCATCCTCGAGCTGGCCGGGACCGATGCCGCCGAGGCTGTCACCCAGGAACACGCCTGACGCCCCTCTCAGCCAGCCCGGTCGGGGGCCGAGCGGGCGGCCCGCCCTAGCGCCGTGCTCGCGCCGAACAGAGCAGGATCAGCGAGCAGGTGTCGCGTGACGACGTCTCCAAGCGAGGCGAGTGCGCCACGGAGAGCCTGCCGCGGGTTGGCACCGAGGCCGACCTCGTGCCGGCCCGAGACGTCCGCGACGGCCACCCATCGGTCGCCGAACGAGCGGAGCCGGACGTCGACGGTGACGTCGAGCGACGCCGCAGTGAGCCGAAAGGTGACCCCAGTGTTCGAGCTGTCCATGCCGCGAGTCTCGGGCGGCGCCGTGTCAGCTCGTCTGTCGCAACGATTCCATGCTACGGGCGAATTCGCCGTTCGAAGACGATCTCCTCGCCGTCCTCCTCGTCCCAGACTCTCGTTACTTCGACGAAGCCAAGCTTTTGGACGACGCGGATGGAGGCCGCGTTCGTCGGCGCCGTCGATGCCAGGACGCGGCGGACCCGGCTGTCAGAGGCTGCCCAATCCATGAGCCCGCGCGCCGCTTCGGTTGCGTATCCGCGTCCGCGACAGCCCGCAAGGATGCTGTAACCGAGCTCCACGGCATCGGCGGCCTCGAGGCCGTTTATCCCGGGCGCGCCGTGAAAGCCCGCCTGCCCGATCGCGCTCCGCGCCTCGGTCAGCACGACGGCGCGCAACAGCCATGCAGCGTCGGCCGGTACGCGCCGCATCTGGTCGAGGCGCAGCGCGCACAGCGCGCGAGCCTCATCGACCCACTCCTCCGATATCTCGGCGCCGATCGCGCGCTCGACCGCGTCGCGATCACCGCGGACGATGGCGGCGAGTGCTCCCTCGTCGAGCCACACAAGCTTCAGGCGGTCGGTCTCGATGAGCGGCGAGACTGCGTGCGTCACGGTCCCGAGCGTACCGCGCCAAACGTCAGATCACGGCGCGGGGAGATCCGGGTCAACCGCCGATCGCGGCGACCATCACGGGATCGGCGGTCGGCGTCTCGACCGGAGCGGTCTCGACGCTGACCGCGAAGGTCGTCGCGTCCTCGACCGGCCGTTCGAGCGGGACCACGATGAGTTGGTCACGGCTCGCCGTGAACGAGCCGGCGGTGAGCACCTCGTCGTCGTTCAGCAGCCACATCTGGTACCGCTCGCCCTCGGCGAGCTCGGCCAGCGAGCCGAGGATCACCGACGCCGAGCCGTCCGCACGCTCGACGAGGTATCCGCTGCCCGCGCTCCCCGAGACGCGGTACGCGGGGCCACCCTCCGCCACCGCCGCGGCGACGTCGGCGAGTTGCCGGTCGCTTGCATCGAGCGACGAGCGCAGCTGCAGATTCCAGGCTCCCACCGCGAGAGCGGCCACCACGGCGACGGCCGCGACCGCGCTCATGGCCCGTGGGTGCAGCCACTCGAAGAGCCCGGGACGCCGCTCCGGAACGGCTTCGACGGGCACGCTACGAGCGGCCGTCGCCGTCGCGCCCGCCAGCGCCGAAGCACGGGGCTCCCGCGGCGTAGCCGCCACGGTCGCCATGACGCGTGACCGCGTCGCCGCGGACGGCTGAATCGGCTCCAGCGAAGCGGGCAGCGCCGAGGCGGTGGCCACCAGCTCGCGGAGTCGCGCGTGCGGCTCGCGGCAGGCCACCAGGTGCGCGGCAACGGCACGCGCCTCATCGGGCTCGAGCGCTCCGAGCGCGTATGGCGCATCGAGTTCGTCGACATCGCTGCAATCGAACGCCAGCTGGTTCACGAGGCGCCGTCCCTGTCTTGCCGGAGCGCCCCCTGGTTGATGCCCGGATCGACCTCGATGGGGACCGGCGCCGCATCGGTCCAAGCCAGCGCCTCGCGGAGCTTCTGCAGCGCCAGTCGCAGCCGCCCGCTGGCCGTCCCGTGCGGGACGCCGGTGATCTCCGCGATCTCGCGGTACGTGCGGCCGCGGAAGTACGCCAGCTCGATCGCCTCGCGCTGCTCGTTGGGCAGGGTCGCGATCGCGGTCCGCAGCTCCCCGGCGGAGAGACGCCCCTCGACGGCATCCCAGGTATGACTGGCCTCGGTCACGGCGTGCCACTCCTCGGGCTCTCCGGAGTCGAGGCGCGAGGAAGCCGAACGCAGCCGATCGAGCGCACGGTTGCGGAGGATCGCCAGGATCCAGGTGCGGATCGAGCCGCGACTCGCGTCGAAGCGGCCGATCTTCTGCCACACGGTGACGAAGACGTCATGGACCAGGTCCTCGGCTGCATCGCGGTCGTGGAGGATGCGGACGCCCACGGCCATCGCCTGCGGGGCGTATCGGTCGTACAGGAGTCCGAGCGCGGCGCTGTCGCCGGTCGCGATCCGCTCGACCAGGCGGTCGTCGGTGGTCGCGGGGTCGGTGCGCGCGGAATCGCCCACGGTCACTCCATGAAGTACGGCGCCATCCGCCACCCACAATTGGCTGGGGACCGATAGCGTATCAATCGACATCGGCGACCACAGGGCACACATCAGGCTACGGCGCCGTGAAGGCTCCGCTGTCCCCGGTGCGGCTCCCCGTGTGCGGACGCGGCCAGCCAGAGCGCTGCGGCGAGCACGAGTGCAGTGGCTTTCCAATGACGCATGGTCCTCCAGACGTGATGTGACCGATCAGTCTCGTCACGCTCACTACGTGCGGAGGTCACCCGCAAATCACTCAAGTCGGAAACGACGCACCGACCTCGATAGGCTGGTCAACTGATCGTTGACCCCGCTTCGGGCAGCGCCTACGGTGTTGAGTGTCGGGAACGGCGACTCCGAGGATGACGACGGGCACACGTCTGCGTCTGCGCGGAAGTTTCGGAGCGGCGGGAGTCGCCGCATGGCTCGCGAGCCTCATGCTCGCGGGCAACGTGGCTGCCCAGAGCGAATGCAGCATCACAGTAACGCCCAACTCGGTGTCGGTCGGTCAGCAATTCACCGTCGCGGGAAACTTCGGTGGCGCCGAGGTGTATCTCGTCCAGGGCGCCGACGCGAGCCCCGCGGCGGGCGCCGAGCCGGATGCCACCACGCCGGAGGGCAGCTCGGTTCAGCGTGACCTTCACGGCCGAGGCGGGCGACGAGGGACATGGATCGTATGGGCGTCCATTCCGGCAACCGAGTGTGGCGCCTCGGCTCCGCTCACGATCACGGCGGGAACGGCAATCCCCAACACCGCACTCTCGGCGACTGGTGGCCCGGCGCTGGTGGCTGGTGTGCTTCTGCTCTTGATCTCGGTGCTACTGGTCTTGGCCCGCCGCTCGGCCACTCGCCGGTGAGCGGCCGGCTACGTCACCCCGCCGACAGATAGGCCGTCATCGCGTCGGCGAGTCAGGCCCGAGGCTCATACGACGGCGAACGTCCGACCATCAGGTTGCCGGCCGCTTAGTTCAGTCCCGCCTTCCACTCGAAGACGATGGGTGGCGGCCGCATTGACGCAAGCATGGTCTGGTCGAGCCCGTGCACGTCACGGAGGTATCCGAGCCACCATCGGTCGTACGCGGAGTCCGTGAACTCCCGAGCCATCGCGGAGAGATCGTCCGCCTCGAACATGTGGATCTGGAGCGCGCCCTGAGGTCCTTCCTGGGTCGCGACCGCCCAGTGCTTGAGACCCGCGGCGCGGTTCAGCTCGAGCATCTCGTCCCAGTGCTCGTGGATCTCGCGGTCGAAGTTCCGCGCGCGAGCCTCTTGGCCCGGGACCACCGGGAGCGCATACATCAGGATCGCCATTGCCGTGAACCTCCCTGGATGATGAACCGATCTTGACCCGGAAACACAATAAATGGCCGTGGCGACGGCCGACGTGACACGCCTGTGATGAGCCGTCGCGGCGCGAGTGACCATCCGTCTCCAGGGTGACGTGCTGCCACAATCGTGTCGGATGGCTCGCGCGTCCCCACGGGACTCTCACGTCATGGGCGCGATCAGCGTCGCGGCAGTCGTCGCATTGGCGCTCTGGCCGTCGATGCTTTGACTTGACCCGCGGCGCACGCGACCGTCCGACCGCAAGATCTCAGCCGGACGTCATCCGCGTTCCCGGACGCCTCCGCTCAGCTCGTCGGCATCGACAACATCGACGGCCGGTGGGTAGCGGGCGGCTATTCCTCGGCGGCCGGCAATGCCAACGAGCATCCCGCGATATGGCTGAGCGAGGACGGCGAGACGTGGACGGCGGCGGCGCTCGATCCGACCACGGGTATCGACAACAGCGTACTCATCTTGATCCACGGCGTCGTCGAGACTCCGGTCGCGTGGCTTGCGCTGGCGGAAGCGACCGCGCCCGCACCGCCGGACGCGAGCATCGAGCTCCTGGTGGCCTCGACCGATGGCGGCAGGACTGGACCCACGTCCCGCCGCCGCCCGCGAAATTCGCGGACATCGTCGCAGGGAACGGGCAGATCGTCGGCGCCTCGCACGCCTGCTGCGGGCGGATGCTCTCCAGCGAGGCCAGCGAGGTCTGGACCTCACGCGACGGCCGATCGTGGAAGCAGGTGGCGCATCTTGACGACGTCGACATCACGTCTGTCGCGTACGACGGCCGTCGGTTCGTTGCGGTCGAAGCGCGCGTCACGGTGGACGCTTCCGGGCGACGCACGTTTCCGTCGCCTGGAACTCGTCCGACGGCCCTCATTGGCAACCGGTTGGCCTGATTACGGCGCCCTGGCGACCGACATCGTCGGCAGACCGGACATCGCGGCGGGCGACGAGGGCTACATCATCGTGACGGCCCACCGCTGTGACGGGTGCCTCGCGACGCCCGTCGTCGTCCGGTCAGACGCTCGCCACTGAAGCTAAGGGGCGCTCAGCTCCCGCGCGGCCACTCGCGGCGGTCTGACCACTCTGCGCCAGCGACGCGGCGCACGTCCTGCTCGGCGACCGATGGCAGCAGATCGCCGACCGTGACGTCGACGCGGACGTCCTCGCAGCCGGCCCACGGCCGCAGGTCGGGGTTGATCTCGGCGAGCGGCTCGAGCGCGAAGCGGCGCTCCTGGAGGCGCGGGTGGGGCACGACGAGGTCGAGGTCCTCGTCCACCAGGCATCGGCCCTCGATGGCCAGGATGTCCAGGTCGATCAACCGCGGCCCGTAGCGCAGCCCACCGGGATCGCGTCCCAGCTGGAGCTCGAGCGCCTTCAGCTCGACCAGCAGCTCGCGCGGCGAGCGCTCGGTCTCGAACTCGACCGCGGCGTTCATGAACTCGGGCTGATCGGTCACGTCGCGCGGTGCGGCGGCGTACAGAGAAGACACGCGCAGCACGTTGCCCCACGTCCGCATGGCGGCAACCGCGCGCCCAAAGGTATCGGCCGGGTCACCCAGATTGGCGCCCAGGCCGATGAAACTCAGCACATGCGCAAGTTACCGGTTTTCCACACTCCGCGGGACTCGATTTGGGTTGTCCACCGTCTTCAGAGGCCCATGAGCCGGCCGGCCAACGCGAGCGCTGCCACGAGCGGCGCGGTGCCGATCGCCGAGCCGACGCACAGGAGATATGTCCGCTGTGGCCGCCGCGACGTCTCGGCCGCGACCATGGCGAAGATCACCATGCCGACGCCGATCGGAATAAGCGGGGCGCCGACGGTCGCGCCGCCCAGGACGCCGACGACCGCGACCGCGCAGCCGGCCGCGCAGGCGCCGATCGCCTGAACGACGCGCGACGAGCTGACAAAGGTCACCGCGAACGCTACCCCGGCCAGTGCCACGACGGCGGCGAACGCGTAGCCGACAGCATGGGACTCGCCGCGCTGACCCGCGAGTAACGCGACCAGCAGGACCGCCCAGGCGACGAGGATCCCCGCCACCGCGACGCCGATCCAGCCACGCCGAGTCATCCGTCGTGGCTCGGCGGCCAGGTGCCCATCACCTGCCGCACGATCGCGAACTCGCCGGTGTGGTAGGCGGTGTGATCGGCGGCGATGCGGACCTCGCGCGCGAGCGTGTGACCAGGCGTGTTCGGGATCGGCGCCGTTGGGTCAATCGCCGGATCGGTGAGCATCGCCCGGAGCGCGGCGCGATCGGCCTCGAAGGCGGCGACGCTCTCACGGAACTGCTGCGGGGTCGCGGTCGCATCGGTCTTCGGCCAGTAGTCGGCCGGCCATTCGAGCTCGACGTAGTTGGGATTGCGGACGTACTCGAGGATGTCCCACTGCGTGATGCGGACATGCTCGACCAGTTGCCAGGGCGTGTACGGCACGTTCGGCGGATGCGCGTTGATGGCCTCGTCGGGGAACTCCGCCACCGCCTCGCTGAAGTCCATGTGAGCGCCGATGCCGTCCAGCAGCTCGGTGAGCTGACGGCGTAGCTCGTCGGAAGAGGTGGCGGGCGGGGGATCGGTCGACATCGGTCTCCTCGAGTGAGACGGTCAGGTTGGACCCGCGCCAAAATGAACGCTGGCACATGATGAACCGACCCCTCGTCGGCGGCTTGCTCCAACGAAGACCGGAGAGCGCTTAGCGGCGCCGTGCCAGGGGGCGGTGTGTTCGCCGCCGTGCGCGGTGTGCCGAGGGCGGATGACGCGACACTCGTAAAGAGCCAGTTATTCGTCCGCTGGCGCGCCCAGCAGTGCATCCGAGAACTCGAGCAGAGCAAGGGCGGCGAACAACTCCGCCGAAATCGGTGTCTGGAAGGGTGACACGACGGAGGAATCATCGCTGGACGTTGTCAGGCGCGCCCAGGCCGGCGACCGCGAGGCATTCGAGGCGCTGGTGGAGCGACACGCCGCGGAGACATATCGGCTCGCCGCGGCGATCGTCGGTGTCGTCGACGCCCGCGACGTGACGCAGGAGGCGTTGCTCGCCGCATGGCAGCATCTCCCCCGGCTGCGCAACCCGGACGCGTTCGACCGGTGGCTCCGGCGCATTTGTGTTACGAGATGCCGCAATTGGCTGCGCGGCCAACGCCGCGACGCGAGCTCACTCGGGATCGAAGTGGCTGCTGAGGTGCCCGATACGCGGGCCGACTTTGGACGCGCGGTGGAGGCGCGGACCGTGCTTGAGCCCGCTTTCAAGCGGCTGAGCCCGGAACAACGCGCCGTGCTCGCCCTGCACTACGCCATCGGCTTCTCCATCGCCGAGACAGCCGATGTGCTCGACGTTCGTGTGGGCACGGTTAAGTCGCGGCTGAACGCTGGTCTCGCCGTCCTCCGGACGGCGATCGCGCCCGGCGAGGCGAACCCGGAGCCGGAGGCCGCTCGATGAACGACGACGTCATCCTCGAGTACCTGCGCTCGCGTGCTCAGACGGAGCCGCCCTTGGACCTGGTCCCCTCGGTCCTCAGCGCGGTCACCGATACGCCCCAGCGCCGCGCGTCGTGGTTCGCCCCGGTGCTCCCGGCCGCGGTGGGCCTCGCCGCCGCGACGGTCGTCGTGACGCTGGTCGTGATGCTGGCACGCGGCCCGGACGTCGGGCCTACGCCGGTCGCGTCTCCGCTGCCGTCGGGATCGGCGTGGAACCCCCGCGGTCCTGTCGCGACGATCCACGTCCGCGAGCCCTACGTGCAACGCGAAGGGCTGCCGATCACCGTGCTCGACAACCCGGCCGCGGACGCGCTCTTCGAGTCTCGCGACATGTGCACGAACGACGAAGACCGATACACAGTGACGTTCCCTGCCGAGTGGTACACGAATGCGCGGATCGGCGACGTCCCTGCCTGCTCGTGGTTCACGCCCGAGCTCTGGGACGCGACCGATGGCAGTCCCGCGCCCGACCAGATCTGGATCTCGGCGGGATCGATTGACATGGCGTTCGGCTACACCTCGCTGACGAAGGTCTATTTCAGCGAGGACGTCACGATCGACGGTCACTTGGGCCACCGCACCGAGTACAACGCCAACGAGACCGAGGAGCCGGACTACCGGCAGTACCACTACGTGATTCCGCTGGTGGACGAGACCAAGGGGCCAACGTTCATCGCGGGGACGGATACCGACTCGGCCGATGACTACGACCTTGCGCGGGCTGTTCTTGATCGGATGATGGCCACCCTGCGGTTCTCGCGTTGAGGCGTACTCTGTTTGCTTCGAGGGTCGCCTTGAGAAGCGGAGCGCTGACGCGGCAAGGTGGCCCGCGCGCAGGAGATTGCGATCAGTTCAGCGGCACATTACCGAACAGCATCCGCTCCGAGAGCTACTTCAGCCGCCGCACTCGTAGGCCGGCGATCCACAGTCACGAACCGGAGGGATAGATCATGCCCCGAGCCGCTCTCAACAGCATGCTGATCTCGAGCCGCGATCCCAAGAGGCTGGGCGCCTGGTACGCCGAGGCCTTCGGACCCGAGGAAGACAACGAGATGGACGGCTACCGAATGATGAAATTCGGCGAGTTCATGCTCGTGATCGACACGCGCGACGACATCGGCGACCGGAACCCGGAGCCGGGCCGGATGATCCTCAACTTCGACACCGATGACGCCCAGGCTCTCGTCGAGCGGCTGGACCGCGCGGGCGTCGAATGGCTGGCGCCGATAGAGGACCGAGGCGACGGCGACCTGTTCGCGACGGCGATCGACCCGGACGGCAACTACGTGCAGGTCATCCAGATCAGCGAGGAGAGCCGGCGGGCGATGGAGTCCGGGACGCTGGAGGCTGGCTCGATGCGACCGCGCGGTGAGGGCTGACGCGATGCTCAAGGATTCGAAGGCGTTCAGCGGCTTCTCGGTGGATGACATCGGCGCCGCGAAGCAGTTCTACGGTGAGACGCTCGGGCTCGAGGTGAGCGAGGAGAACGGGATGCTGACGCTGCGGCTGCGCGGCGGTGCCAACGTCCTCGTGTATGCGAAGGGGCCGGACCACTCGCCGGCGTCGTTCACGATCCTGAACTTCCCGGTCGATGACATCGAGCGGGCCGTGGACGAGCTCACCGCGCGCGGCGTCCGCTTTGAGCGCTATGACGGCATACAGCAGGACGAGCGGGGTATCGCGCGCGACCCGTATGGGCCGCCGATCGCCTGGTTCACCGATCCGGCCCGGAACATCCTGTCGATCCTCGAAACCGGGGCCGAGCCGACGGCGGCGTGAGCGTCGAGGTCCGCGACGTCGCGCCAGGCCTCTGGCTGTGGCGGCAACGCCACTGGGAGTGGAAGGAGGGCGACGACTGGGAGCCCGAGGTCTCCTCCTGGGTCGTCGAGTCGCGCGGCGAGACGGTGCTCCTCGACCCACTCGCCCCTCCTCCCAGCGCACGCGAGGTGTACGAGCGGCTCGAGGCGCGGCGACCATCGGCCGTGGTGGTACTCAAGCCCGATCACATCCGCGACGTCGACCTCTTCGTGCACTGGTACGGCATCCCGGCGTACGGGCCGTGGCTGTACTGGAAGAGTGACGCCCCGCGCACAGAGCTGAAGGACCTCCGATGGGGTCAGGAGCTGCCGGGCGGGCTGGTCGCGCTGTTCGACGGGCGCGGCAACATGGAGACGCCGGTGTACCTGCCCGAGCAGAGGGCGGTCGTCTTCGCCGATGGGATGACTGCGCCCGGCGGCGTGCTCCGCGTGTGGTGGACGCCGCTGCTGGAGCGCTACACGCTCCCCGCCCTGCGGGCGATGCTCGACCTGCCGTTCGAGCATGTCCTCGTGTCGCATGGCGAGCCGGTCCACTCGAGGGCCGATTTCGAGGCCGCGCTCGAGCGCGAGCCGTGGTCGATACCGGACGACGCCTGAGGCAGAACTCCTAGTCGTCGCCGCGCAGCTCGGCGAGCGTGGGACACGACTCGCCGAAGTTGAAGCGCTCGCACTCGATGTCCGTGAAGCCTCGCGTCAGCGACCGCCGTGCGATCGACAGCAGCTCGTCGTTGTTGATCGTGTCGACGAGGATGTCTCCCGCCCCGGCGACGATCGCCACGTGCGTCGCGGTCGCGAAGGCCACGCCCTGGACCTGCATGTCCCCCACGAAGATCTCGTGGACGAGCGCAAACGTCGCGGCATCCCAGACGCGAACGAACCCGTCCGACGACCCGGTGGCGATCAGCGAGCCATCGTCGCTGAGCGTCCACGATTTGACGGAACCTTCCGCGACGCGCTCTCGCGAGCGGACGACGGTCAGCGTCTCCGCGTCGATCGCCTTGAGCGCGCCTCCTTCGAGGAACGACGGCTGATCGAGGACGTAGATCGTCGAGCCATCCGGCGAATAGCCGATGAAGAACCCGTGCTGGTACTCGTCGTCGACCGCGCGGTCGTCGACCTGGGTCATTGAGTCGATGGAGTAGGTCAGCAAGTGGCGACGGCCGTCCTCGCCATCGGTGGCGGCGATGACCTGATCGCCGGAGGGCGTGAACATCGCGCTGAAGACCGGCGGTGGAGCCGCAATCTCGAGACGTCCCGTCGTGGCGTCCCACACGGTCACGCCGCCGCCCATCCAGCCGGTGTTCACGGCGAGGACCTTCGTGCCGTCCGGCGACCAGTGAAGCTCCTGGGCGTAGAACGGGAACGGGCGCTCGGGGAACTCGTGGCAGTCGGGCTGCTCGAAGGCGGCGTCGCCGGTGAGGGTGACGTCGAACGCGCACACGCCCTCGAGCTCAACGACCACCTCGCCGGTGGCGGCATCGTGAATGGCAGGCCCACGGGCGAAGGTCTCGTCACCCTCCTGGCGGACGAAGCGCGTGCCGTCGGGCGACAGCGCCTCGTCCTGTCCAAAGCCTCCCTGGACCGCGGCGAGAACCTCACGCGACTCCAGATCGACCACGTACGAGCGCGCCGTCGCTCCGTCGCATTCGTAGACGGACATCTCGGCGCGCGGGTACACGACGGCAAGCTGTCCAGCAGGAGCGAAGCCGTGGCACGTCTCGACGGCGCTCACTTCGCCGCGCGGGCGCAGGTCGACGACGACCGCGGTCTGATCCTGGCGCCCGACGAGCGCGAAGCCGGATGCGGACAGCGCCACCCGGTTCGAACCGACGCCCGAGAACCTGCTGAACTCCTGCCCGCCCCGCGCGCTCCAGTGCCTGAGCGTGGCGTCGCGTCCCGCGGAGTAGATGCTGTCGTCGTCGGCGAATACCGCCCACCCGGTCTCGCCGGCGTGGCCGCCGAACGTCGCCGCCACGTCGTGACGGGCAACGTCCCACACGACCATCGGCCGGTCGCCATACAGCAGCAGGCTTCCGTCCGCATTCAGCGCCCTCGTCCTGACGTCCTGCTGCCCGCCAACCACGTCGTCCTGGGTGAGCTCCATGACATGCTCGCCGGTCGCCGTGTCGACGACGTACGCCGCGAAGTCGGGCCTCGAGTAGTCGTCCCACGCCGCGTACCGTCCGTCGCCGCTGATCGCCGCGTTGCCGCCCGCGGTGGTCAGGATCGTCCGCTCACCGCTGTCGAGGTCGAGCAACTCGAGTTGCGAACCTTCGAACCCGCGGCACGGAGTGCCCTCGGCGAGCGTCTGCACGACTGCCATCGTCTGCGAGAACGCCATGAGCCGGCCGCCGCAGGGCCCGATGTCGAGTGTTCGCGACGGATCGCCCGTCTGGGCATCCCAGACGCGAAGGCCCACCAATCCATCCGGCGGCAGGTCGGGTCGGTCCGGAGCCGGGTCGTAGAACACTCCGGCGACAACGAATGCGCCATCGGGCGTGAAGTACGGCGGGCCGATGATCGCGTCACCGTCGGCGGTCGCCTCGCCGGGGAACGACCA
>JBHENJ010000011.1:0-33374 GCA_046262115.1 Candidatus Limnocylindria bacterium
GGCCGGCGCGCCATGGGTCGCGTACCGCCACTTCTGCGAGCACTTCCTGGGTCCTCTGGCTCTCATGGCGTACTGCGACATCCGGTACGGGCTGCTGCTGCGCAATTTCGTTGACGGCATCCCGCTGGACCTGGTGAGCGCCACGCTTCCTGGCCGGACGCGCCTGAGACTCGGGTTGCTGTCCCACGTGCATATGCATGCCGCGGCGCAGCGGCGGCATGCGGGCGGTGGTCGAGAAGCGGGCGAGCGGGCGCGGCGCACCAAGGTTAGCGACCTCGGCCAGCGGGCGCTGCTCGACAGCCTGCGACGGACGGTCGAACAGCTGCGCTGGGAGCCGCGCGGCACCGCGTGGGCGGACTATGCGGAAAACACGAGCTACTCGGAGCCCGCTACGCGCGCGAAGCGCGAGGTCGTCGAGCGATTCCTGTCGGACGCCGGAGGCGCGACCGTATGGGACCTCGGCGCCAACGTCGGCGTCTACAGCAGGCTCGCCGCGACCCTCGGACGTGACGTCGTGGCCTTCGACGTCGATCCGGCAGCCGTGGAGCGCCACTGGCAGGCCCTGGTCCGCGACCGCGTCGGCAACGTGCTGCCGCTGATCGTGGATCTTATGAATCCGAGCCCGTCACTGGGCTGGGCGCTCGCGGAGCGGCGGTCGCTCTTCGAGCGCGCGAATGCCGACGTGGTCATCGCGCTCGCGTTGGTCCACCACCTGGCGATCGGACGCAACGTCCCGCTGGTGATGCTCAGCGCCTTCCTCGCCCGCCTGGCCCCGCACGTCGTGATCGAGTTCGTGCCCAAGGAGGATCCGATGGTGCAGGTCCTGCTCGCCACGCGCGAGGACGTCTTTCCCGACTACACGCTTGACGGCTTTCGGGCCGCGTTCGCGACCCATTTCGACTTCGTTGACGAGATCGCGATCCCATCGTCTCGACGCATCATGTTTCACCTCCGCCGGACCGCAACGCGGGTTGGTCCGGCTTCGTCAGTTACCATGCGCGTGCCTACCGCCCCGCCGCCCGAGCCCGCATGATCACAAACGATCCGACATCCAACCCGCGCCTGTTCACGTCCGAGTCGGTGACCGAGGGCCACCCCGATAAGCTGTGCGACGCCATCGCAGACGCCGTCCTCGACGACATCCTCGACAACGACCCGGACGCCCGCGTAGCCGTCGAGGTCGCGACCACCACCGGCCTCGTCCTCGTCATAGGCGAGGTGACGACGAGCCACTACGCCGACGTCCAGGCCATCGTCCGCCGGACCGTCAAGGACATCGGCTACACGAACAGCCGGCTCGGCTTCGACTACGAGACCTGCGGGACGTTGACTGCGATCAAAGAGCAGTCTCCCGACATCGCGCAGGGGGTCGACAGCGCGCTCGAGGCGCGACGCGGCGAGGAGCCGGCCGAGCTCGGCGCAGGCGACCAGGGGATGATGTTCGGGTACGCCTCGGACGAGACGCCCGAGTTGATGCCGGCGCCGATCACCTATGCGCACGCACTGGCCCGACGGCTCGCCGAGGTGCGCAAGGACGGCACGCTGCCCTTCCTCCGCCCGGACGGGAAGAGCCAGGTGACGGTCGAGTACGACGCCGAGGGTCGCCCGTCGCGGCTGCACACCGTGGTCGTGTCCGCGCAGCACGAGCCCGACGTCGACGCGCGTGACCTCGAGTACGCGCTGCGCAGCGAGGTGATCCGCGCATCGCTGCCGGCCGACCTGCTCGACGACAGCACGCGAATTCTGATCAATCCGACCGGACGGTTCGTGATCGGGGGGCCGATGGGGGACTCGGGCCTCTCGGGCCGCAAGATCATCGTCGATACCTACGGTGGCATGGCGAGACACGGCGGCGGGAGCTTCTCCGGCAAGGATCCGACCAAGGTCGACCGGTCCGGCGCCTACATGGCCCGCTTCGTGGCCAAGAACATCGTTGCCGCCGGCCTCTCGCGTCGCTGCGAGGTGCAGCTGTCGTACGCCATCGGCGTGGCACATCCGCTCTCCGTCAGTGTCCAGACATTCGGGACGGGGGCCATTCCGGACGAGCGCATCCTGGCGCTCATCGACGAGCACTTCGATCTCAGGCCGGGTGCGATGATCGCCGAGCTCAACCTGCATCGGCCGATCTACCGGGCGACATCGGCCTACGGACACTTCGGTCGTACCGACGTCGACCTCCCCTGGGAGCACACCTACAAGGCCGATGCGCTGCGCGCTGCTGCGGCCTCCGCCGGCGCTCACCACGTGATGGAGGTGACGGCGACGGCAGGGTGAACCCACTACTGCTGCGCTAGACTCCGCCGACACCCCAGAGAGGACGCGATGTCTGTCAGCGCACGCCTCGTCGGCTATCCACGTATCGGTCCCCGGCGCGAGCTGAAGTGGGCGCTCGAGAAGGCGTGGTCCGGCCGCATGCAGCGCTCCGAGTTCGAAGCGCGCATCGCCGAGCTCCGCGGCGCACACCTCGACGAGCAGCGTTCGCTGATCGGCTCCGCCGTCGACGATTACTTCCTCTATGACGAGGTGCTGGAGACGGCGATGACGTTCGGGCTCATCCCCGAGCGCCTCGCCGACCGGCTCGACACGGACGCGTTCGGTGTCCTGACGGAGCTCGCTCGCGGAACGCCCGACCACGAGGCGTGGGAGATGACGAAGTGGTTCGACACGAACTACCACTACGTCGTCCCCGAGATCGATCGGCTGCCGGCGAGGTTCGCCCCGCCGCCGTGGCGTGATCCCGTCGACGGCGACGAGACCACGTGGGCGGTGCTGGGCACGTACACGCTGATCAAGCTGTCCAAGATCGGCGCGGGTCTCGACGCGCGGCGCCTTGCGACCGAGCTCGGGCGGCGGCTCTGGGCGTGGGCGACCGACCACCCGGAGGTTCGGCTGCAGCTGGACGAGCCATCCCTCGGCCTCGTGATGACCGCCGACGACCGCGCGCTCGTGGCGGCCGCGTACGAATCACTGCGCCCGACCACCGGCAACGCCCCGATCGTGAGCGTGCAGTTCGGTCAGCCGTCGGCGGAGACGGTGGAGCTGCTCGGGCGGACCGGGCTGGCGGTGCAGGTGCCGCTCAGCATGGCGCGAGAGCTCGCGGCCGGACCCGCGTGGGCCGCGCAGCCGGAGCACGTCGTATCGGTCGTGGACGGCCGCAGCGTGTGGCCCGATCCGTTCGAGCCGGTCAGCGAAGCGCTCGCCACGCTCACGGCGGACGGTAAGCCGCTGCACATCGTGCCGTCCACGTCGCTGATGTTCGTGCCGGTCACTGCGGAAGGCGAGGATCTGCCGCAGCCGTTCTGGTTCGCACGTGATAAGACGCGGGCGCTGCGCGCATGGGCCGATGCGCTGGCGAGCGGCTCGCGGCCGCACAGTCCCGATCTGCCCGCGGTCGACTGGCCCGACGCGGGCGAGCTCGTCCCACGCGTGGCGCGCCCCGAGCGACGGGCCGCGCAGGACGACCTGCGGCTGCCGCCGTACCCGTCGACGACCACCGGCTCGCTGCCGCAGACCGCGGAGGTGCGCTCGCTGCGCGTGCGGCTCGACCGCGGCGAGATCGATCGCGCCACGTACCTCGCCGAGATGGACCGCCTGATCACCGATGGCGTGCGCTGGCAGGAACGCATCGGCCTCGACGTCCTGGTCCACGGCGAGTTCGAGCGCACCGACATGGTAGAGTACTTCGCAACGAAGATGGACGGCTACGTCACGACACGCCACGGCTGGGTGCTGTCGTACGGCAGCCGATGCGTCCGTCCGCCGATCCTCGCCGCGCCGCCGTCGATCGTCGAGCCGATGACGGTGCGCGAGTGGCAGGTCGCGCAGTCCTCGACCGACAAGCCCGTCAAGGGCATGCTGACCGGCCCGGTGACCGTCGTGAACTGGAGCTTCCGGCCGCCCGGCGTCCCCGAGGACCGCCTCTTCTGGGCGGTCGCCCAGCCTATCGCCCAGGAGGTGCGCTACCTCGTGGAGGCGGGCTGCCGGGTCATCCAGATCGACGAGCCCGCGGTGCGCGAGCGCTGGCCGCTGCGGACGGCCGATGCCGCGGAGAAGCGGGCGATCTACGCGCGCGGCGCGCGCGCGGCGCTCAACCACGTCTTCAACGCCCCCGCGAACGTCCAGATGCACACCCACATGTGCTACGGCGACTTCGGCGACATCGTGCCGCTCTGGTCCGACGCCGGCGTCGACGTGGCGAGCATCGAGTTCAGCCGCTCGAAGGACGACAGCTACATCCGCCAGTTCTACGAGCTGTTCACGGATGGTCACCTCCAGATCGGGCCCGGCGTCTTCGACGTCCACAGCCCGTATTCCCCCGGCGAGGAGACCATGGAGGAGCGGCTCGAGCACTTCCGCTCGTTCATGGAGGCGCGCGACCTGTGGGTGAATCCCGACTGCGGCCTCAAGACCCGCCGCTGGGAGGAGATCGAGGTCCAGCTCGGCGACATGGTCCGTGCCGCCACCCGTGAACGAGCAGCCGAGCGCGTCCCGGCCTGATCCGTGACGCTGTCCGAGCGCGGCGGCTGGTGCGAGATCGTCGAGGTGAATCCGCCGCTGCTGCCGAACATGACGCACCTCAGGCTGCGTGGCACCTGGCGCAACGTCCTCGTAACCGACAACCCGTTCCAGCAGGTGCGCGTCTCGCCGTACGCCTTCGCGGCGCGGATCACCCACGACGTACCCGAGGTGCGCCCGACGGTGGTCGCGTCGAGTCGCGACCGGAACATTCTCGCGATCGAGAGCGAGGTGCGGGGCGCGCTCGGCAACGGTGTGAACTCCTTCCTCGTGGTCGCTGGCGACGTCCTGCCCGAGGTCGAGCACTGGGCGAACAACTACGAGATCGTCGAGCACCTCCGGGATCTGCAGGACGTCATGCCCTCATTCGAGGTCGGGATGAGCACCCGGTTCCGCGAGTGGATGTTCCGGCGACGGATCTCCATCGGCGCGCAGTTCCTCGTCACCGGACCGGTGATGGACCCTGACGTCGTCGAGAATTCGGCCGCCCGGCTCGGGCTCGCCGAGGGCGATCCACCCGTCTATCTCGGGGTCGTCCCGCCGTTCTCACGGGCATGGGTCAGCCGCATCGAGGATCTAGGCGGGGTGAAGGTTGGTGACCGCCTCCGCGACGCCATGGCGTCGTCGTGGACGCGACGCGATGCCTGGCGTACTGCCAAACAGGCCGCGTGTCGTGGCCGCGAGCTCGGGTTCGCCGGCGTGGTCCTGATGAGCATGAAATTCGAGACGGTCGTCGGCGAGGCGTACGAGGAATGGCACGCCCTCGACTGACCGCGGCCGCGAAAACGGAATGAATGGGTCGATCACCGGCGGGCGGCACCCGTTTGTCGGCGCGGTGTCGAAAGTCGGCTACTGCCCGCCTGATTCGTGGATGAAGCCACATGCCCCGTCCGGCCGAGGAACTCGAGTCGTGGGCCCGGGGTTCCTCGTCGAGCTATTGGTAACGGTCGGCGCAAGGACGTTTGGTGCGTTGAGGCAACGCCCCTCGGGCCCGACACTCGCGTCGATGGGCACACCGGCCACGCGACGCCTGAGCAGTTCGGTTCGCGCGATACCAACGAACCTGCCTCCGATCCCGTGGATGGCAGGTGCGCCGATCCGGCTCTTCCTGACCAGCGCGACGCTGCTGTTCGTTGAGCTGCTTCTGATCCGGTGGATTCCGGCGAACGTCACCTACGTGGGGTTCTTCAGCAATTTCCTGCTGATGGCGAGCTTCCTCGGCATCGGGCTCGGGATTCTCCGCGGCCGCCGAATAACGCGCCTCGTCATCTCTCCATTCCCGATCCTGTTGCTCGGAACCGTGGTCCTCGTATATGCGGCACAACTCAACGTCCAGCTGAAGTCGGGCGACGAGATCTTCTTCGGCCTCAGCGAAAGTGGGGCTGCCAACGTCAACTTTGCCGTCCTGCCGTTGATGGTGGTCCTGGTGGTCGCGATCATGGGCGCGCTCGCGCTCCCTCTGGGGCCACTCCTGCGCGCAATGCCGCCACTCAAGGCATATGCCGTCGACATCGCAGGGTCGATGTTCGGGATCGCGGCTTTTACCGCTCTGTCGGCGGCAGGAACGAACCCGTTTGTTTGGTTCTGCGCAGTCGCGGTCCTGACGCTCGTGCTCGCGATGAGCACAGGCATCACGCGGTCGTCCGCCATCGGAGGAGCCGCGATGCTGCTGGTCCTCGTCATCAGCGCGAGCGTCTCGCAGGACGACATCTGGTCGCCGTATTACCGGGTCACCGCCTACTCCGACCTCGGCCGCACCTCAATAAACGTTAACGGGATACCGCATCAAACGCTGTGGGCGGTGGACGACGAGCGCAAGGAACCGTTCTACGAGCAGGCATACCGATGGTTCCCCGAACGCCGGTTCGACCGCGTTCTGATCGTCGGGGCAGGTAGCGGCTCAGACACCGCGGTGGCTCTCAGCCACGGTGCGCGCCATGTCGACGCGGTCGAGATCGATCCCGCCATTCAGCGCATCGGCGTGGACCGCCACCCCGATCATCCGTACGCCGATCCGCGTGTGAAACCGATCAACAATGACGGTCGGGCGTTCCTGCGCAACAGCAACGACCGCTACGACCTGATCGTGTTCGCGCTTCCGGACTCGCTGACCCTTGTCAGCACTACCGCGAACCTCCGGCTCGAGTCGTTCCTGTTCACCGACGATGCGTTCGCCAGTGTCCGCGACCATCTCGCCAACGACGGCGTATTTGTCCTCTACAACTACTACCGAGAGCCATGGCTGGTCGCGAAGCTCGCGAGCATGCTCGAGGAGCAGTTCGGTCATCGGCCGCTCATACGCATGTACGGCAATGGCGTCTCGGCTGCGCTCGCCGCGGGGCCTGCGGTCGGCGCGCTGGACGGAGGTGACCCACCCGGCGATACCGCGGACACGATCCCCGACATCGGCCGCCAGCCGCTGGCGGCGACTGACGACTGGCCATTCCTGTATCTGAGGCAGCCGTTCATTGCGACCTATTACCTCGCCGCGCTGAGCTTTGTCGTCGTCGGCGCGCTTCTCGCGGTGGTCGGCGCCGCCCGCGTCACCGCGACTCCGCTCCGCCGCTTCAGTCCTCATTTCTTCGTGCTCGGTACTGCCTTTCTCCTGCTCGAGACACGCAGCCTGGTGAGCTTCAGCCTCCTGTTCGGAACGACGTGGATCGTCAATGCACTCGCGTTCTTCGCCATCCTCGCGAGCGTGCTGCTCGCGATCTTCGTGAATGCGAGATTCCGGTTGGCACGGCCTCGGCTCTTCTACGCCGGGCTCTTCGCCAGTCTGCTGCTCTCGTTCCTCCTGCCGCCGGAGTCGCTGCTCATCGACCCGCCATGGCTGCGATACGTCGTGGCTGCCGGACTCGCGTTCGCGCCCGTCTTCTTTGCAAATCTCGTCTTCAGTTATTCGTTCCGCGACACGCGAACCGCTGACATGGCGTTCGCGAGCAATCTGCTTGGCGCCATGGTCGGCGGAGCGCTCGAGTACCTGGCACTGGTCACCGGGTATCGGGCCCTGCTTATCCTGGTCGCCGTCCTCTATGTCCTGGCGTACGTCTTCGCGAGGCACTGGCGGTGGCTGGCGGATGTCAATCTCGCCCGCGAGCACCCAGTGGGCGGTTCGCGCGCGGTAGCAGAGGCCGCGACTTCCTGAGACTCGCCTGGCGGCATGCGTCTGCGAGCGCTGTGGGTCCGGTGTGGACAACCGGCGGTCCGGGCGCCGAATTCGTGGATGAAGCCTATTGCGGCCGATGGCGGTGCGACCGCACGCTGTGGTCGTCCCGGAGGGGCAGCAGAGAGTTCCGAGATCGCATCAACGGACCACTCGCGGTTCCTTCGGGACGTTTCGTTGTCCGCCGGAAGCGGGATCGATCAGGGCGTCGTGGAAGCGCTCGGCGGCAAGCCCGAAGCTACGGCGCTCTTGAACGCAGTCTCGACGGCCGACCCCACGAGCCCATACGCGTCGGCGCGGGCCGGGGCGGGCGCCATCGGCCGATTCTCGCACTAGACTCGTCGCGTGGCCCGCATCCTGGTCGTCGAACAGATCGCCGAGCCGGGGCTCGAGCTGCTGCGGGCCGCGCACGACACGGAGGTCCGCACCGGACTCAGTCGTGACGAGCTGACGCAGCTGGTCGCCGAGGGCGGGTGGGACGCCCTCGTCACGCGCTCGCAGACGTGGGTCGACGCCGAGCTGCTTGGCGCGGCGGGGCCTCGCCTCTCCGTGATCGGCGTCGGGTCGGTCGGGACGGACCGCATCGACGTGGCCGCGGCGACCCGCGCAGGCGTGATGGTCATCAACTCGCCGACCGGGAACACGATCGCGGCGGCGGAGCACACCATGGCGCTCCTCCTGGCGCTCGCGCGCCGGATCCCGGCCGCCGAGGCGTCGCTGCGCGCCGGCGAGTGGCAGCGCGGCAGGTACGTCGGGACTGAGCTGCGTGGCAAGACGCTCGGCATCGTCGGGCTGGGCAAGATCGGCAAGGCGCTGGCCCGGCGTGCGCTGGGCTTCGAGATGCGCATCATCGCGTTCGACCCGTACCTCGCCGCGGAACAGGCCGCGGAGTTCGGGGCCCGGCTGGTGAGCTTCGACGAGCTGCTCGCGCAGGCCGACGTGGTGAGCGTTCACACGCCGGGCGGCGACGCGACGCGCTCACTGATCGGCCGGGAGGAACTGGCGCGGACGAAGCGCGGGGCGTTCATCCTGAACGCGGCACGCGGCGGGATCGTCGACGAGCACGCGCTCGCCGCGGCGCTCGTGGACGGACAGATCGGCGGCGCGGCGCTCGACGTCTACAGCCGCGAGCCGCCGGCGCCGGACAATCCATTGCGATCGGCGCCGAACACGATCCTGACCCCGCACCTGGGTGCCTCGACCGCCGAGGCGCAGGAACGGGTCGCCGTCGAGATGGCCGAGCAGGTGCTGATGGCGCTCTCTGGCGTCACGCCGCCGTACGCGGTCAACGCGCCGGCCGTGGCCGCGGACGTGGCGCCCCGGCTCCGCCCGTACGTCGAGCTCGCCGGGCGCCTCGGAGCGCTGGCAAGGCAGCTCGTGGAGCCGCCCGTCGAGCGGCTCGCGCTCACCTACGCGGGCGAGATCGGGGAATCCGATTGCACGCCGCTCCGCTCGGCCGCCCTGGCGGCGTTCCTCGAGGGCACGACCGACGAACGGGTGAACGCCGTAAACGCCGACCTGGTCGCGCGCGAGCGTGGGCTCTCCGTCCGCGAGACGAAGAGCGACGCCTCCGAGCCGTGGGCGTCGCTGGTGACGTTCGAGGCGGGTGGCGTCCGGCTGTCGGGATCCACCGCGCACGGGCGGCCGCACCTCGCCGAAGTGGGCGGCTTCGCGATCGACGCCGAGCTGGCAGGCACGATACTCGTCACACGCCACCACGATCGCCCCGGAATCGTGGGCGGCATCGGGACGCTGCTCGCGGAGGCGGCGATCAACATCAGCTCCCTCGAGCTGTCGAGGCTCTCCGCACGGGGCGAGGCGATGATGTTCGTCACGCTCGACGAGCCTGTCCCGGCCGCTGTCCTGGCGCGCGCCCGCTCCGTCGACGGCATCCTCGAGGCCCGCGTCGTGGAGCTTCCGCCGCTCGGCTAGTTGCGTCGACACGACGCCCTGGCCTCGCGTCTCGCGCTGGACCGGCCCCGGCGCCTGCTGATACGATGCCGATCCACCGCACGGTGGTCGGTCGGGGCGTGGCGCAGCCTGGTAGCGCGCGTCGTTCGGGACGACGAGGTCGGAGGTTCAAGTCCTCTCGCCCCGACCAATAGCAAATCCTCGGTCTTTCTCGCGGCCATTCCGAGCAGCCATGCGTGTTCCGCTCGCGGATACACCGCCACGAGTTGCCCCCCCGGATCGAGCCGCTCGAAGATCTCGCGCACAGCTTCCGCGCGTATCGTCGGGCACGTGTGGGTCGCGCCGGTTTCAGGAATCCAGGATGGAGGCGGCCCGGCTGATCCGCGAGAGCTCGGGCGAGAGGTGGCTGCGGTCTTCAGGCGCGGTAGCGTTCTGTACCTGTCACGCAGCCAACGCCGCCAGGACCCCTCTCGGCACGACCATCACAGGCGTGGTACCTGCCGGAGTCCTCTCGCCCCGACCACTATTCGGCGGAGCCGAAATCCTGCTCCTTGACGACCACCCAGTCGCCGTCGCCGTCGGCCGCGGATGGATCGACCCGGTAGAACGCGACGACCTGGTGAATCGAGTCGCCGTTGGCGTCGAAGCCAGTGGCGCCGAGCACCGTCCGGAAGCGGTGAGCCGTGTCCGTCACGTATGCACGGACCGCCTCCCTCAGGTTGGCCGCCGTCGGCCGTGTCTCGCTCACTCGGGCGAGCGCCTCGACAATGATCTCGGTGCACGCGTAAGCGGCTCCGGCATAGTGGGCCAGATAACCCTCCGGGGCCGCGTCGTATGCCGCTCGATAGCGCTCCTCGAAGTCGGCTCGGACCGTGCCCGTGGACGGCAGGGAGACGTAAGAGCCCGTCGCGGCGTCCCCCGCACTCCGGATGAACGAGAACTCGTCGGCGCCCGAGCCGTCGAAGAGACCCTCCCAGGCCATGAAGGGCAGGTCTGCGTGGCCGGCGTCGATCATCGCTCGGCGCAGCTCGGTGGCGCCCGTGCCCGTGAAGCCGCCGAAGTACACGAGCGTTGCCGGGTCCGTGCCGACGTCCAGCGGTGCGAGCACGGTCGCCGGCTCCGCCCCGGGATTAAGCGCACGGCGCTCGGTCTGACCGCCGAGGTCCTCGAACTCCTGCTCGAAGTCGTCGGCGACCCTTCGCCCGATCGAGAGCGTGTCGTCGACGACCAGGACGCTGCGTACGCCCAGGTCGTGGAACGCGAATGAGGCGGCGGCGTACGCCTCGATGTCGTCCGCCGCGGCGAGGCGCACGAAGTTGATGCGCTCTGGATATGCAGACCGGAGCCCGAGCGCTCCGATCTCGGGTTTGGTGAGGATCGGATCGGTCGCCGACGGGCTGCACTGGAGCAATCCAGCCTCGTTGGTGATCGGTATCTGCTGCTCGGCTGCGATCGAGAGCATCGGCCCGACCACGGCGACGACGCGGGGATCGGCGACGAATGCCGTTGCGCTGTCCGTAGCCGGCGCGAACTCCGCTGTCGATGGCTCCGAACCGTGGTCCAGAACCTCGAGTCCAAGCTCGGTGCTGGCGACGCCGCCCGCGGCATTCGCCTCGTCCATGGCGAGCCTCACGGCCAGTTCGAGTGGCTGCGCTTCCGTTGAGTAGTCGCCGCCCAGCGGCAAGGCGAGACCGATCGTCCACTCTCCCGGGGGAAGAGCAGCGGGGCGCGTCAGAAGCGAGACGAATCCCGCCAGCCCGGCCGCGATGACGGCAGCGCCCACAACGGGCACGAGTCGCATCGCGCGGCTTCTTCGGTCTCGTCGGGTGCCGCCCCACGACCCCGCCAGCGGCTCGATCGACTCGACGGCGAATACGAGAACGGGCTCTGCGACGCCCTTGAGGTGACGGCGGCCGCGAGCCACGAATCGCACGAGGAGCACCGTGTGGGTGAGCGCCCGGACGGTATCGCTGACGAGCAGCTCGCCCGGGCCGGCGAGCGCACACAGCCGCGCCGCGATGTTCACGGCGCCGCCGACGTACCCTTCGACCGTCTTGACCGTCTCGCCGGCGTGGATCCCGATGCCCAGGCGGATGGGTTGGTCGGGCCGGCCGCGGCTCTCTTCCGCTGCCGCCGCTGCCAGCGCCAGTCCGCAGCTCACGGCGGCGCTGACGGAGCCGAAGACGACGTAGAAACTGTCGCCCTCGGTGAGGATCTCGGTGCCGTCGAATCGATCGATCTCGGCGCGCACGAGGGGTCGGTATCGGCCGAGGAGCTCGGCGGCGACCGCCGCGCCATGCCGCTCCACGAACGTCGTGTAGCCGCGAAGGTCGACGAACAGGAAACCGCGTGTGACCGAGCCGCGCTCCGAGCGAGCGCCGTGCTCGGCGCTCGCGCGGTCGGGCCGAGCCGCCGGCTCCTCGCTCATGGCCGGTAGATTCTCACGCCCTGCTGCCGGCCCGATCAAGCCGAGCGCAGCAGCGCACCGCCGCGCTCGCCGCGAGGCGCCGACGCCGCCCCGCTTGTCGGGCGGACCTAGGGCGCTGAAACTGGATCGTGATGCGCTACTCCCGACGGGAACCGTCACCTTCTTCTTCAGCGACATCGACGCACCTCATCGAGGCGCTGGGGCGCGACTACTCAGGTTGCCTGGAGCGACACCGCGAGATCGTGCGCGACGCCTTCGGCCGCTGGTACCGGCCGGGTTGAGCCTCTCGCCCCACCATATCCTTGCTCCATCGAGCAGATCGTCGATCGCCTTCGCGACATCCCGGGCGTGGTCGCCGTAGCTCTGGGCGGTTCGCGCGCGGCGGGAACTCACACGCCCAAGAGCGACTGGGACTTCGGGCTGTACTACCGCGGCGCGATCGACGTCGATGCCATTCGGTCGCTCGGCTACCCAGGGACGGTCGTCGAGCCGGGCGAGTGGGGGAGGCTCGTGAACGGCGGCGCGTGGCTGACGATCGACGGTCAGCACGTCGATCTGCTGTACCGCGACCTCGACGCAGTCGAGCACTGGCTTCGCGAGGCCGAGTCCGGCCGATACCAGCGCGACCACGTCGAGGGTTATGTGGCGGGGATGACGACGTACGTGCTCGCCGGCGAGCTGGCGTTGAACCGCGTGCTGCACGGCTCGCTGCCGAGGCCGGAGTTCCCGGAGCCACTGCGCCGCTCGGCGCCGCGGAATTGGTACGGCAGCGCGCAGTTTTCACTCCGCATCGCGGCCAAGTGGCTGCACTCCGGTGACGTCCCTTCTGCACTGGGGCTGACGATCAAAGCCTCCATCGCGGCGGCGCAGGCGATCCTCGCCGAGCGCGGCGAGTGGGCGCTCAACGAGAAGCGCATCCTCGAGCGCGCAGACCTCGGACAGGTCGGGGATCGAGTGCTGCGGCTCGGAGACGCGGCGGCCGTCGCGATGCTCATTGACGACGTCCGCGCCGTGGTCCCGTAGCATTCGAGTCCATGGTCCGCGGTCCAGGTGCAGGCGTGGAGCGGGTCGGCGTAGGCGAGACCGCCAGGCGCGATCGGCTCGAGCGCGACCTCGCCATCCGGCCGCTGACGCCGGCACGGCTGCCGGACCTGGCGGTGCTGTTCGCGCAGCGTGGCGACGCTAAGTCGTGCTGGTGCGCCTTTTACCGGGTGCGTGGCATGTTGTGGACCAACTCGACGCCCGAGAGCAACCGCGGCGTCCTCGAGAAGGCGGTACGGACCGCGGCGCGCGAGCATCGCGCGCCGGGCCTCGTCGCCTACCGCGACAAGGAGGTCGTCGGATGGGTCAGCCTCGGCCCTCGCGAGGACTATGACCGCCTCGAGCACTCGAAGGTCTACGCGCGCGTCGACGACGCGCCCGTGTGGTCGATCGTCTGCTTCGTGGTCGGTCGCCGCGTGCGCGGCAGGGGCGTGGCGTCCGCGCTGCTCGACGCCGCGATCGCGTACGCCAGGGAGCACGGCGCCGCGGCGCTGGAGGCGTACCCCGCCGAAACGGACGGCGAGCGCGTCCCGGCCGCGTCCGCGTATCACGGCACGCTCTCGATGTTCGAACGCGCCGGCTTCGAGGTCGTCGCGAAGCGGCAGTTCAACCGCACGACCCCGGTCCGACTGATCGCGCGCCGAACCCTGGTGTAACGTCGAGCACGGCATGCCGAACCGAACTGCCAGCCTCGTCGCGATAGCGGGCTCGCTCCGCCGCGAGGCATACAGCCGTCGCCTGGTCGGGGCTGCGATCGACGTCGCGCCCGCCGGGGTAGACGTCCGGCGGCTCTCCATCCGCTCCGTGCCGCCGTACGACGCGGACGTCGAGGCGGCGGGCCTACCGCGATCTGTGAAGGACCTCAAGCAAGCAATCGACGGCGCCGACGGCCTGTTGATCGCGACCCCGGAATACAACTGGAGCATCCCCGGCGTGCTGAAGAACGCCTTGGATTGGGCATCTCGGCCGGCGTTCCGCTCGCCACTCGCCGGCAAACTCGTCGCGGTCGTCGCAGCGAGCCCGGGGCGCGGCGGCGCGCGACGCGCGCTCGACGACCTCAGGCAGGTGCTCGACTCTGTGCGGGCCGAGCTCGTCGCCGAGCTCTCGATCGCAGAGGTCCACGAGAAGTTCCGTGGCGACGAGCTGGAGCCAACGACGCTGCAACAGCTCCGCGACGTGGTCGGGAAACTCGCCGGGGAGGCGAAGCGGTTGGCCGCGGCGTCCTGACCCCCGCCGCGACGGCCGACCCGTCTCGCGGAACGCCGCTGAACGCGCGAGGGCCGCGGCTGTGCGTCGCCGATAATGCGGCCGTGGCCGAACCTGCCGCGTCCGCGCGACCATTCCGGATCGTGGTCGCCGGTCATCGCCCGTTCGCCGAGGCGCTGGTCGGGACTGCGGACGGCATCGTCGGCACGGGGGACGGCCTTACCGCGCTCACCCTGGATCCGGTCGAGTCGCCGGAGCTGTTTGCGACGCGCGTCGAAGCGGCGATTGCCGCCGCCGAGGCGCCGGTCCTGCTGCTGACGGATCTCGTCGGTGGATCGCCGCACAACGTCGTCGCTGCTGCGATGCAGCGCGCCGGAGCGTGGTGCATCGGGGGTGCCAACCTCGCCGTGCTGCTCGAGGCCGTCACGACCCGCGAGCCGCTCAGCGACCAGCTCGTCGAACGGCTGGTGCGCCTCGGCCGGGACGCGCTCGTCGCGGTGGCGGCGCGTGGCTGATGCCGCTCGCCCTCGTCCGCGTCGACGATCGCCTCATCCACGGCCAGGTCGTCGCGGTCTGGCTCCGTGAGTTGGATGCACGTCGGATAGTGGTCGTTGATGACGCCGTGGCGCACGACCAGCTGCTGCGCGAGGTGATCGAGCTGGCCGCGCCAAAGGACGTGGAGGTCGAGGTGCTCGATGTCGTGAGCGCAGCGCCCCGGCTCTCGATGCTCGACGCGCAGCCAGAGCGCTCTCTCGTCCTCGTGCGCTCGCCGCTCACGGCGCTGCGGCTGACGCACGCCGGCGTGCAGTTGCCCGTCGTCAATGTGGGGGGCGTCGGCGCGGCACCGGGGCGGCGCCGCGTGCATCGCACGATCTCGCTGTCCGACGACGAGATCGATGCGCTCCGAGAGCTGGAGCGCAGCGGGACTCGCGTCGAGCTTCAGATCGTCCCGAGCGACCGACCGCTGGCCCTGCGCGGGCTGGGACGCAGGGATGGCTGAGGCGCCCCGTACCCGCCTGGTCGCCCTGGCTGCCGTGGTTGCCGCCGGCGCGGCAGCCGTGGCGATCGTCGCGCCGGTGCTCGGCCAGGATGGCGAGCGTGCCGCAACCATCGGACCGCTCCAGGCAACGCTCATCGCGATCGGCTACTACCTGTCGAACAGCCCGTGGATCCTGGGAAACGGCGGCTTCCTGGGACTCTATCGGCCGCTGGTAGCGGGTTTCCTGGTCGGGCTCATCCTGGGCGACCCGGCTGGCGGCGCCGCCATCGGTGCAGCGATCAACGTGCTGTACCTGGGCTTCATCTCGGCCGGGGGATCGATCCCCGCCGATCCATCGGTGGCGGGCTGGGTCGGCACGGCGCTGGCGCTCGCCGGCGGGCTCGACGCGCAGTCGGCGATCTCGATCGGCGTGGCGGTCGGCCTGCTTGGGACCTTCATCTTCTTCACGCGGATGAGTGTCGACGCCGTCTTTGCGCACTGGGCCGACGAGCGCGCCGAGCGTGCCGACATCGGCGGCGTGGCGCTCATGAACGTGCTGCCGCCGCAGATCTTCCTGTTCGTGATTTCGTTCCTCCCCGTCTTCCTCGCGACCTACCTCGGGGCTCCTGTCGTCGGCGACGCCATCGCGTGGCTGCAGACGAACGCGCCGTTCGCGCTGCGGGGTCTTCAAATCGCTGGCGGGCTGCTGCCGGCGATCGGCATCGCGATGAACATGCGGTTCATCTTTCGCGGCTCGGTGGTGCCGTATTTCTTCATCGGCTTCGTGGTCGCGGTCGCGGCGCGCGATGCGGTCAACATCGTTGCGATGGGGGTCATCGGCCTTGCGCTCGCGTTCCTGCACGTCGCCTTCGTCCGTGACCGCGTCGGGCCCGCGGGAGGCCAACGAGTCGTCGACGAGCGGGTCGAGGCCACTCAACGGGTCTCGGCCACGTCGGAGGGCGTCTGACCCATGGCCGCCGATCACGCGCAACCGGGCGAGCGGACCGTGACGCGCGGCGATCTCCTGCGGTCTTTCTGGCTGTGGACCTTCTTCAGCCACTCGAACTACAACTACGAGCGGCTCCAGGGGACCGGGTTCGCGCACGCGATGACGCCGATCATCCGGCGCCTCTACGAGACCCCCGACGAGATTCGCGCAGCGCTCAGGCGCCACCTGATCTTCTTCAACGTCGAGCCCAACCTCGGCGGCGTCGTCCACGGCACGGTGATCGCCATGGAGGAGCAGCGCGCCAACGGCGCCTCCGAGATCGACGACGACGCGATCAACGCCGTCAAGACCGGGCTGATGGGGCCGATCGCGGGCGTCGGCGACACGATCAACCAGGGCACGATCACGCCAATCCTGCTCTCGATCGGCATCGGGCTCGCGGCGAGCGGCAACGTCCTCGGCCCGATCCTGTACTTCGTGCTCGAGATGGCGGCGGTCCTGTCGATCGGTTACTTCGCCTACATGCAGGGCTACTACCGGGGGCGCAGCGGGGTGCTCCAGCTGCTTCGCTCCGGCGTCCTGGACCGCGTGATCCTGGGCGCCGGGGTGCTCGGCAACTTCGTGCTCGGCGCGCTGGCCGCCCAGTTCGTGGTCGTCAACCTCGCGCCGGCATTCACCGTCGGTGGGACGCGCCTCGATCTCCAGCGTGACGTCCTCGATCGGTTGCTTCCGGGAGTCGTGCCGCTGTTCGTGGTGCTGCTCACGTGGTACCTGCTGGCACGTCGCCGCGTCTCGCCGATCGTTCTGCTGGTCGCGTACGTGGCGATCGCGATCGTCGGCGCGGTGCCGTTCTTCGGCGCTCCCGGCGACTGCGCTGCGTCCGTGCTCACGCCGTTCGGACCGTGTCCAGCGCCACAGAGCGGCGGAGGCTGAGCACGGCGCCAGGCGCGCAGATCCCGTACGCGACGGCCGATGTCCGCCTGGCGGAGCCGCTCCATGCACGCGCCGCTGCCGCCGTGGTGGAGCTGACGTCGTCGCTCGCGGCTCGGATCACGGTGTCCCGCGGATGGGAGCCCGGCCAGCCCGCGGACGCCCGAAGTGTCCTTGCGCTCCTCGCGCTCCGCCTCGGCGAGGGCGAGATGGCACGCATCGAGGCGTACGGCGACGACGCCGAGCGAGCGGTAGCGTCGGTCGCGGCGATGCTCGCGCGGGGCGGCACGATCGCGGCGCACGAGTGACGGTGCTGCGAGGGATCCCGGCCGCACCGGGATCGGCGACGGCGGTCGCAAGGCTCCTCACCGAGCGTCCGTCGACCGCGGCTGACGACGGGGCGCTGACGATCGCCGAGGCCGCCCGCACCGCCGCCGAACAGCTCGAGGGCTTGGCGCGTCGCGCCGAGACGCGCGGCGCGTCGGAGGAGGCGGCGATCCTTCGAGCGCAGGCGATGATGGCGGGTGATCCCACGCTGATCGCTGATGCCGATTTTCGCGCTCAGTCGGGTCCCACTCGCGCGCAGGCCGTCCTGGAGGCTGCAGACGCCGCTGCCACGCTGCTCGAAGCGGGCGGCGATGCGACGTTCGCGCCGCGAGCCGTCGATATCCGCGACGTCGGGGCTCGCATCGCGCGCGTGCTGCGCTCGGAGAAGCCGCCCGGGCTCGTCGAGCGCGCCGTGGTCGTCGCAGCCGACCTGCCGCCTTCATGGATGCTCGAGCTCGATCGCTCCCTGCTGGTGGGCGTCGCCCTCGAGCGTGGATCGCCGACCGCGCACGTCGCGATCCTGGCCCGCAGCCTCGGCGTTCCGGAGGTGGTGGGCATCGCGGGCCTCGTGGACGCGGTGGGCGACGGCGTCGACGTCTCGATCGACGGCTCCGCGGGGACGATCCTCGTCGGCGGCGCCCCGGCCGGCGAGGGTGTCGCGGCGGCGAGCCAAAGGACCACAGGCGGCGTTGCGCTCGCCGGCAGCGTGAGACTGCGGACGGCCGATGGGCACGCCGTGATCCTGGGCGCCAACGTCGCACGGTCGGCGGATGCCAGGACGGCCGTGGACGCGGGAGCCGAGAGCGTGGGACTCCTCCGAACGGAGCTGATCTTCGCGCCCAGCGCGACCCTCCCCGACGAGGCGACACAGAGCGAAATCTACGAGGCGCTGTTCAAGGTGCTCGCCGACCGCCGGGTCGCTGTGCGGCTGGCCGACCTCGGGGATCAGGCCGCCCCGCTCGGGGTGCGCGGCATTCGCGTTGTGCGGTGCGATCGCGAGTCGTTGGCCACGCAGCTCCGTGCCGTGTTGCGAGCCGCCGGCGCGACCGACGTCCGACTGCGGCTCATGGCGCCGATGGTGGCGGACGTTCCCGACCTGCTCATCCTGCGCGACTTGGTGGACGCGGCCGTGGCCGCGCTCGACGCGGACGGCCGCAAGCGGCCGGCATCGCTCGATATCGGTCTGATGCTCGAGCTCCCGGCGGCGGCGATCCTCGCCGATCAGCTCACCGCGATCGCCGATTTCGTCTCGATCGGGACCAACGACCTGACGCAGTTTGTCATGGCCGCCGATCGGTCGGAGCCAGAGCTCGCCGATCGACAGGACCCGCTCCACCCGGCCGTTGTGCGCGCCGTCGCCACGGTGGCCGATGCCGCGGCCATGCGACGGCGGCCGGTCAGCGTCTGCGGCGAGATGGCGGGGGACCCACTCGCCGCCGTGGTGCTCGTGGGTCTCGGGGTCGAGGAGCTCTCGATGAGCCCGCCGGCGTTCGAGGCGGTGGCGCGCGCCCTGCGGCGGGTGACGCTGCACGACGCCGTGCTGCTGGCCGCGGCATGCAGAGACGAAGAGTCGGCGGCGGACGCTCGTGCGCTCGCCGCCGACGTCGTGGGACTGGCTACCTAGTCGTCGCTCCCCGGCCCGCTGTCGGAGCCGTCCGATCCGCTCGACCCGTTCGAGTCGTCGCCCACGCCAGGCGCACTGTTCTCGCCTGGACCCTCGGAGTCCGCGGACCCGGATCCGCTGCTTGCGTCGCCGCGGGGCAGGCCGTCAGATCAGGACGAGCGCCACGAGTGTCAGCGGGAGGAATCCGCGTGCCACCAGCGGCAGCCGCCGGACGTAGCTCATCGTTCGTCGTGGCACGCTGCCGACCTACGGAAGCGCATCAGCGTCCGTCACCACGAACGTGTTGATGATCTCGTTGTACGCGGCGAAACCATCGTCGGTGGCCGCCTGGATCTGCACCAGCATGATGAACGACCCGTCCTCCGGCTCGGCGGTGATGATCGCGAACTCGGTTTCAGTGCCACCGCAATCGAGATAGAAGTCCTCGAAGCCGGTGTACGACGGATCCGAATAGTCCTCGCGACCGTCGTATGTGCAGTCGCCGCTGAGGTCGTACTCGTCGAGCAGCGTTTCCGGGTCGTACTCATCCGTGATCGAGCGCGAGGCGGCGAATAAGACGCCATCGACGTCGTACGTGGCGTACCAGTCGTCGATGTCGGTCGACGCAGTCAGCGACAGCCCGACGGGCTCATCGTTCAGTGTCCAGCCACCACTGCGTGTGTCGGTCCACGAGTCCGGCACGGAGACCGATAGCGCGCCCTCGTCGTCCGTGATGGTCGTGTAATTGCCGCCTTCCTCCGCGGAGGCAGCGGCCTCGGTCGCCGCGGCGCTCTCGTCCGGGGTCTTCGCGGGCGCGGCGGACTCGCTCGCCTCCGGCGCGACGGTCTCGGCGGCGGGCTCGGTCGCCTCTGGCGTCTCCGCGCGTGCAGTCGGGGTCGCCGATGCGGGCGCTGACGGGCATGCCGTCAGGACGGCAGCCACGACGACCAGTGGAATGAGCACCTGAAGCTGGGCGGCTCGACGGTGGTGAAGCATGGCACCTCTACATGTGGGCCGACCTGTCCGGCGAGCGACTCACCGGATAAGTTCCCGCGAGCGTAAGCCGGCGGAGCGTCCCCGCGCGTGGCCGGAGCGCACAAACGCCCGGCGGCGGTTCGTTGACGTGAGTGCTATGTTTCGCCCGAAGCATTCCAGAGCGGTCGCGTGCGATTTTGGGCGCCCGGCACTGGACTTGCTCAGCCGCGCAGGTAGTTCGCCCACACCACATCGGACGGGTGCCAGGGGGCGCCTCCGATCCGCCGGCAGGCGGGCACGAGAGGAGTCGGTTCGGTGGACAACAATCTCGATCGGCTTATCGCACGCAGCTGGGAAGAGCGGATCTCCCGTCGGCGATTCCTGCGCATGACGGGATTGGGAATGGGCGCGGTGGCGCTCGGGCCGATCCTTGCCGCCTGCGGTCGGGGCGGTGGTGCTCCCGCCGGGTCGGCCGCGGCCATCCAGACGCTCTCGCCGCCGGACGCCCAGGTGAACCTGAACTTCTGGAACCCGTTCACCGGGCCTGACGGCCCCTTCATGCAGCGTCTTGTCGAGCAGTTCAACGACGAGACCGACACGATCAAGGTCGCCGTCACCACGCAGGCCGAGTACTACCAGAAGCTCCGCACGGCGGCGCAGGCGGATCGGCTGCCGCACGTCGGGATCATGCACCTCGACGCGATCCCGCAGAACGCCGAGGACGGGCTGATCAGCCCGATCGACGACCTCATCGACGACCTCCTGGGCCTCAGCGCGGACGACTTCACTGAGGCGGTCTGGGACAACGGCGTCTGGAAGGAGCACCGGTACGGCGTCCCGCTCGACATTCACCCGTTCACGATGTACTGGAACACGGACCTGCTGGGCGACGCCGGGTTCGACGATCGACCCAAGACCGGCGAGGAGCTGCGCGCCGTCGCGCAGGCGCTGAACGACAACGGCATCACCGGACCGATGTGGAGCAACCACGCCTTCTGCTCCGGGATGCTGTGGACGTCGTTCTTCTACCAGGCCGGCGGGACGTGGACGAACGGGGACTACACCGAGGCGACCTTCAACAGCGAGGCCGGCGTCCAGGCCACCGATTTCATGAAGGCCTTCATCGACGACGGGCTGCAGCCCGAGAACGTCGAACCCGATGCCGAGCTGCCGGCGCTGCTGGACGGCTCCAGCGGCCTCGTCTTCTCCGGACCGTGGCAGCTCAGCCGCCTGGCCGAAGGCCTCGGCGACAAGCTCGGCGCGGGACCGGTTCCGCAGGCGTTCGACGACCCCGGCGTCTGGGCTGGGTCGCACCACCTCTCGGTGTTCGAGGGCGTCGACGGCGACGAGCGCCAGGCTGCCTACTATTTCATCAACTGGGTCACGAGCCACTCGGTCGAGTGGGCGAAGGCAGGCCAGGTGCCGGCCCGCAAGTCCGTCCGCGACTCACAGGAGTTCAAGGACCTCGGTCACATCGCGGTCATCTCCGAGCAGGTCGACGCGGCACGGTTTTTCCCGGAGTTCCCCGCTTCTGCCGACCTCATGTTCGGCCCGGGCGGAGCGAGTGAGCAGGTCGTCGCGGTGCTCGTCGGCGACAAGGAGGCGCAGGCCGCTCTCGACGAGGGTGCGGAGCGCTACACCCAGCTGATCCAGGAAACCAAGGACAAGTACGGCCCGTACTAGTCCCGGGCAAGGCAGCGACGGGGTACGTGACGCGCCCCGTCGCTCGCATTCGCCTCAACCCTACGTGAGCGTTCAGCTAGAGGAGCGGGGACCATGACTGCCGTACCGGCAGCCACCGGCGCCGGCGTCTCGCGCGCGCCAGGGCGCGCGGAACGTCGCCGGCGCATCGGCGAGGCCTGGTACACGCCGTATCTGTTCATCGCGCCGCACCTGATCATCTTCCTCGCGTTCGTCGGCTGGCCGTTCATCTTCGGGATCTGGATCAGCCTTCACGACTTCGACCTCTTCGCCGACCGGCGCGGGGTCCCGTCCCCGTTCGTCGGCCTCGAGAACTACATCGACCTGCTCGATCCGAGCAGCCTGCGTTTCGAGCGCTTCTGGCAGACGCTGTGGAACACCGCGCTGTTCGTCCTGATCAGCACCCCGACGCTGGTGCTCATCGCCCTCGCGCTGGCGAACCTTCTCAACGGCCGCTTCCGCGGTCGCAACCTGTTCCGCGGCATCTACTTCGCGCCGTGGACGCTGTCGGTCGCGGTTGTCGGGCTGCTGTGGTGGTGGATCTTCCAGAGCCAGGGCGGGCTGATCGTGAACCTCATCGAGTCCATTGGCCTCGAGTCGCCGCGGTGGCTGACCACCCAGCCATGGGCGTGGCTGACGATCCTGATCGCGACGATCTGGTGGACCATCGGCTTCAACACGATCATCCTGCTGGCCGGCATGCAGGCCATCTCGGCCGATCTTTACGAGGCCGCCGCGATCGACGGCGCGAACAAGTGGCAACAGTTCTGGCAGATCACCGTGCCGAGCCTGCGCCCGATCCTGCTGCTGGTCGTGACGCTCCAGATCATCGCTTCGTTCAACCTGGTCGGGCAACCGCAGATCATCACCGGCGGCAGCCCCCCGACGGCCGAGACGACCCCCGTGCTGCTCCACATCTACAACGTCGGCTTCACGCCGGGTGAGCGCTATCAGATGGGGCCGGCGGCGGCCATGGCGCTGATCGTCGCGATGATCATGCTCGTCATCAGCGTCATCAACTTCCGGTTCTTCAGCTCCGAGCGGGCGTAGGAGGAAAGCATGGCCCGGGCACTCGAAGCCGATCTCGCCCCGCGCGAGATCACCGTCGTCGGCACCAAGCGGCGCGGAGCGCTGTCCGTTGGCACGATCGGCCTGTACCTGACGCTGACACTGCTGGCCCTGTTCTTCCTCGTGCCGCTGGCCTGGATGCTCGCTACCGCGTTCAAGTTCGAGAGCGACGTCTTCACCGACCACGCCATCCTGGGCGGCTTCATCCCTTCCGAGCCGACCTTCGCCAACTTCCAGCGCATCCTGACTCCCACCGGCGACACGCCGGTGCTGCGCTGGGCGATCAACAGCGTCGTCGTCGGGACGATCGGGACGGTGCTGACGGTCCTGCTCACCTCGATGTCCGGGTATGCGTTCGCGCGCATGGACTTTCCCGGCAAGGGGCTCCTCTTCGGCCTGCTGATCACGACCCTGCTCCTGCCGGGCGTCATGTTCCTCATCCCGCAGTTCCTGCTCGTCGACGTCCTTGGGCTTATCAACACCTACCCGGCCCTGATCCTGCCCGGCCTGGCAGGCGTCTTCGGCGTCTTCTTCATGCGCCAGTTCTTCCTGTCCATTCCGGTCGAGCTCGAGGAGGCGGCGTACGTCGACGGCGCGAACCGGCTGCGCACCTTCTGGTCGGTGGTTCTGCCGCTCGCCGGCCCCGCGGTGGCGACCCTGGCCGTGATCAGCTTCCTAGCCTACTGGAACGACTATCTGTGGCCGCTGATCGTCTGCGAGGGCTCGGGCTGCACGCTCCCCGCCGGGCTCCGCAACTTCCAGGGCCAGTACACGGCCGCATTCGGCCTGCTGATGGCCGGCGCGACGCTCGCCGCGATCCCGGTCCTCCTCCTCTACGTCGCCGCCCAGCGGTGGATCGTCCAGAGCGTCACCAGCTCCGGCGTGAAGGGGTAGCCTTCACGGCGTGACAGACGCCTCGGGGGAAGGCCCGTGATCGGGATCGATCGGCCGACGATCGATCTGGACGGAGAGTGGCGGTTCGTCGCAGATCCCGAGCGGCTGCACAGCGCGACGACCCTCCCCGACGGAGAGCCGATCCAGGTCCCGGGATGCTGGGAGGCGCAGGTCGCGCACCAGTACCGTGTGCTCACCGGCTGGTATCGCCGCGGCGTCGCGGTGCCCTCGGACTGGGAGGGCGGCCGGGTGCTGATCCACTTCGGCGCGGTGATGTACCGCTGCTGGGTCTGGGTGAACGGCGCTCGCGTCGGCGAACACGAGGGCGGCTACACGGCATTCACCGTCGACGCCACCGATGCGGTGCGCTGGGGCGCACGGAACGACCTCATGGTCGAGGTCTTCAACCCGATGAACGCGCTCGCCGACTACCCGGCGCTCGCCGTCGAGCGGGTCCTGTATGCCGAGGAGCTCGTCCCCGACCTGCCGCTGACGGAGGCGCCGCACGGCAAGCAGACGTGGTACTCCAGCCAGAGCGGGATCTGGCAGTCGGTACGGATGGAGCGCGTGGCGACCTGGCGCGTGGCGGCGCTGCGCGTGCTGCCCGACGTCCCGGGACGGCAGGCGACCGTCCGGTGGCGCGTCGAGCACGAGCAAGCGCCGCGGCGCGAGCCGCGCCGCGCTCCCGAGCGTGGCGCTCGCGAGCTCGAGCTGCGCGTCTTCGATCCCGCGGGCGACGAGCTGATCGGCGCCTGCGTCCCGCTGCGCGATGATACGCCGGCGGGGGAGACCACCGTCCGTATCCCGGAGCCGCGCCTCTGGGACATCGGCCAGCCGAACCTCTACCGCATCGAGGCCCGCATCGCGCAGGGCTCGGAGGCCGTGGACGGCGCGTCGGTGAGTTTTGGGATGCGGCATGTCGAGACGCGTGACGGCCAGCTCATCCTCAACGGCCGCCCGATCTACGTCCGCGCGGCGCTCGACCAGGACCTCTACCCGGACACCATCTCGACACCGCCGTCGCGCGAGTATCTCGATCGGCAGTTCCGGCTCGCTCGCGAGATGGGGCTCAACCTGCTGCGCTGCCACATCAAGGCGCCCGACCCGCGCTACCTCGACGCCGCGGACGAGGCCGGGATGCTCCTGTGGTGCGAGCTCCCGAACTGGCTCCGCTTCACGACCGCGGCGGCGGCGCGCGGCAAGGAGACGCTCCGCTCGATGGTCGAGACGATGGGCAACCACCCGTCGATCGTGATCTGGACGATCATCAACGAGGACTGGGGAACCCGGCTGCGACGCGAGTCTCGTGACCGCCGCTGGCTTCGCGGCATGTACGAGTGGCTCAAGGAGCTCGACCCGACACGCCTGGTGGTCGACAACTCCGCCTGCGAGACACCCTCGACCCCGAACTTCCACGTCCGGACCGATATCGCCGACTTCCACCTTTACCAGTCGTCTCCCGACGCCGCGCTGCGGTGGCGGAACATGGTCACGGACTACGCGTCGCGTCCTGCCTGGCTGTGGAGCCAGCACGGCGATGCGGAGCCGCGCGGCGACGAGCCGCTCCTGCTGAGCGAGTTCGGCGGCTGGGGCCTGCCTCGCCTCGACCGGCTGATCGAGCACTATGGCGGCCGCGAACCCTGGTGGTTCACGACGGGGCAGCGTTTCTATCGGCCGTCAGGGATCCGCAGCCGATTCCAGGCGCTCGGTCTCGACCGCATTTGGCCCCACCTCCATGACCTCGCGGAAGCGACGCAGTGGCAGCAGTTCGAGGCGCTCCAGTACCAGATCGGCGAGTTGCGGCGGCACGCCTCGATTCAGGGCTACGTGATCACCGAGCTGACCGACGCCTACTGGGAGGCCAACGGCCTCCTTGACGTGGCACGCGGCCGGAAGGTCTTCCACGACCGGCTCGCGGACCTCAACGCCGCGGACATGGTCATTGCCGATCTCGACCGGCGCGACGTCTGGGGCGGTGGCACGGTCGGCGGGGAGATCCATCTTTCGTCGTTCGATGACCGGCCGGCGGGTGAGCGCGGTCGCATCGAGTGGCGCCTTCTCGTCGACGGCAGCCGCGAGCGCCGTGGCGAGCTGCAGGTGGACCGCTGGCCGCGCTACACGGCGCGGCCGGTTGGTCGGCTATCGATCGGGGTTCCCGACGTCGACGACACCAGCGACGCGCGGCTGTTGCTGACCGCCTACGACGGAGAGGGGCGTCAGCGCGCTCACGACGACATCCGCCTCGCGGTGCTGCCGGAGTCGCGTCGTGCCACCAACGCGCCGCTCAACGTGGCGGTCTACGATGCCGAGGACATCTGGGGCGTCGCGGATCGCATCCGCGCGCTCGGCCACTCGGTGGTCGGGGTCCCCGAGGCCGACGTCTACGTCACCACCGACCTCACCGAGAGCTGTCTGCGCTACGCCGAATCGGGCGGCCGGCTCCTCGTGTTCGTGCGCAGCCGCAACGCGCTGGAGCCGGGCTTCGACGCCTGGCGCGGCGGCGACGAGCTGACGCCGCACGCGAACGTCGGACGGCGCGTGGGTCGGCGCGTGATCGTGTTCCCGCGCTTCCCCGCGCACGACGAGGGCCACAGCCAGCGGATCCCGTGGGAGGGCGGCTGGGTCACGAGCTTCAACTGGATGCTTCCCGGGGTCCTGCCCGGGCTTCCGGGCCGGAATCCGCTCGACTTCGCGTATCAGGAGGTCGCGCCCGAGCATGTCCTCCTCGGATACGACGCTCGGCAACACCGTGATGAGGTCGTGTCGGGGATGTTTGTCGGTTGGCTCCACGAGCCCGCCGCGCTCATCTGGAGCTTCAACCAGGGGGCCGGATCGGTGACCCTGACCACCTTCCGGCTGGCGCCCCAGGACGGCCCCGTCGCCACGGTCCTGCTCGAGGGGCTGCTCCAGCGGACCGCGGCCGGCACGCTCCGCGCATCGGCCGGCGAGGCCACCGGGACGACGTCGACCGGCCGACCGTAGCTGCCACGAGCTGACAAAGGAGATACGCGTGACCTCTGCCCCGGTCCGATCGCGGACGACGCGGCCATTCGTGCTCGTCGCCTGCGCACTCGTCGTCACGGCATGCGCCGGCGGAACGGGCGCGAGCGGCTCGCCATCCGGATCCGTGGCAGCCGCGACGGCGGGCGCCGGCGAATTCGACAACCCGGTCATCGAAGGCGACTTCCCGGATCCCGGCACGCTCGAGGTGGACGGGACGTATTACGCATACGCGACAACGAACGGCGCGGAGAACATCCAGGGCGCGCGCTCGGCGGATCTCGTCAACTGGGAGCGGATACCCGAACCGCTGCCGACGCTCCCCGACTGGGCTAGCGGCGACACGTGGGCGCCCGAGGTGGTCCAGACGCCGTCCGAATTCGTGATGTTCTACAGCGCCCGTGTCTACGATCAGCCGCGCTCGAGCGGTGACAATGCCCTGTGCGTGACGCACGCGGTCGCCGATCGGCCGGAGGGGCCGTTTGTCTACGAGAGCACCGACCCGCTCGTGTGCCCCGTCGAGCAGGGCGGCGCGATCGACGCGTTCCCGTTCCGTGACGAGGACGGGACGCTCTATCTGATCTGGAAGAACGACGGCAATTGCTGCGGCCAGCGCACGGAGTTCTGGGCGCAGCCGCTCACCCAGGACGGGCTGACGCTGACCGGCGAGCCGACCAACCTGGGCGTCCGCGACGATGCACCCTGGGAGGGACGCGTGATCGAGGCGCCGTCGATCCTCCTTCACGACGGGACCTACTACCTGTTCTTCTCCGCGAACTCGTACGCCGGTGCCGACTACGCCGTCGGCTACGCAACGGCGGACAACCTCCTCGGCCCGTACACCGATGCCGAGGAGAACCCGATCCTCGCGACGCCGGACGAGCCGGCGGCCGACAACGCGCTCGGCCCCGGCGGCCAGTCGGTGGTCGTCGACCCGGACGGTGAACTGTGGATGCTCTACCACTCCTGGAACTTCGATCCCGAGACCATCGCGCTCGAGGGACGCGCGGTCTGGATGGACGAGCTGGCCTTTGAAGACGGGAAGCCGGTGGTGCTCGGGCCGGACAGCGGTCCTCAGCCCGTGCCGTGACGGCCGACGTCCAGCCAACCCCGGACAGCGACGCCCTCGTCGACGAGCGCAGCCGGCCGCATCGGCCGATGCCGGATTTCGCCTGGATGACCGGGTTCGAGTGCTCGACGTTTCCGCAGATCGGGATGGACGAGCTATCGCTGACCCAGCACGACCGGTTCTGGGGCTCCGACATCCTGCGCGCCCGCGACGCGGGCTGCCGGACGATCCGATACGGGATCCGATGGCACGTGGTCAATCCGCGTCCGCACCAGTGGGACTGGTCCTCGGTCGATGGACCGATGGAGCTGTTTCGCCATCTGGAGATGGAGCCGATCGTCGACCTGTTTCACTTCGGCGCCCCCGAGTGGCTCGGGACGGGCGTGATGACGTCGATCTTCCCGGACTTCCAGGCCGAGCTGTGCCGCGAGTTCGCGCGCCGCTACCCGTGGGTTCGTTGGTACACGCCGACCAACGAGCCGTACATCATGGCCCAGTTCGGTGGTGAGGGCGGCATCTGGTATCCGTACCAGCACGGACCCGACAACTTCCTGATCGCGGCGCGGAACGTCGCACGTGGCCTCTGCGAGGGCTGGGCGGCGATCGCGTCCGAGCGCCCGGACGCCCGGATGCTCATCGCCGATACGTGCGAGTACCACCACTCACTCGACGCCGACGGCCCTGCGCGGGATCTGGCCGAACTTCGCAACGAGCGTCGGTTCCTGATGCACGAGCTGTACGGCGGATGCGTGGGCGACGACCACCCGCTGCGTCCGTACCTCGTCGAGCACGGCATGTCGGAGGAGGACCTCTTTTGGTTCCAGGAGAATCCGGCCCCGCTGGACGTCGTCGGGTTGGATCACTATCCGCACTCCGAGCACCAGTACCGCGTGGGTGAGCGACGGCAGGTCATCGACGAGCCACGGCCGATCGAGCAGCAGCTCGGCCCGGCCGAGCTGGCGCGCCAGTACTTCGCGCGACTGGGGCGGCCGCTCGCCTTCGCCGAGACCGGCGCGCCCGGCGATGATGCGCGCAAGATCTGGTGGCTCGATCGCATGGTCGCCGCCGTGCGCGAGGCGCGATCCGAGGGGATACCCGTGATCGGGATGACGTGGTGGGGCCTCCTCGACCAGGTCGATTGGGGTGGCAACCTCAGGGTCTTCCGCTACGAGATCGACCGAACCGGGCTCTACGCGCTGCGCTGGAGCGCCGGCCGGCTGGAGCGCGTTCCCACCGCGGCGCTCGCCGCGTGGCGGCGCTACACGGCGGCGCCACTGGAGGAGACGGTCGGGGCGCTCGCAGCGCCCGCGTGGCGCGGCGAGCCGGCGCCGCTGTGGTGAGCGGCCTAGGCAGCTCTCTCCGGAGCGCGACGGCGGTGGCGCGCGGTCGGCGCGATCGCTTCGACCCGCCCGTCGCGCGCCGCGAGCGCGAGCGCGCGGTAGATCTCGCCGACGCGGTGGGCCCGGCGATCGAGGTCGACCAGTCCGCAGCTGTTGGGCCTGCCGTCGTTGCGGCGCAGGCCACTGTCCCAGTCCACGTGGTCGACGAAGCCGTACCAGCAGAATCCGCGGATCGGGAGTCCCTCCGCGCGGAGCGCCACGGCGTCGTTCCAGATCTCGGCCAGCCAGCCCGTCGCGCGGGGTCCGGCAGTGTTCGTCTCGCTGACCATGAACGGCATGCCGTACCGCTCGTGGTACTGCCGCGCCAGCGCGGCATAGCCGAGTCGCTCCGACGCGCGCGCGCTTCGCGTCCTCGAGCCGTCCGGCGCGACGACCCACTCGTTGCCCTTGTAGTAGTCGTGCCCGAGGATGCAGTTGGCCGGCGATCCGTGCTTGGCGAACCAGTCGAATGCATCATCGTCCACGCCGTACTTGGCCAGCCAGCCGACGACCGAATCCGCCGGTCGCCGGCCGTAGGTGAGGTCGAACTCGACGAAGCGTCGCTCGTTCAGGAACTCCACACCGGGCTGCGCCGCGGGCTCCGAGGCGATGTAGACCTCGCATGGCTCGCTCTGGATGAAGACCGCATCGGGCCGGCGGGAGCGGATGATCTCCATGCCGAGGACGGCGCACGTCGCGAGGTTCACGATCGTGTGAACGAGCGCCCGCTGGTCGCGAAGGCGCTCGTTCCACCAGCCGATGCCGGCGGAGAAGACCGCGGTGAGCAGCGGCTCGTTGACCGGCGTGTAGTACCTGACCCAGGGATACCGATCGACGAACGCCTCGACGTACCGCGCGTACCGCTCGATGAGACGCGGATCGCCCATCCCGGTCAGGTCGTCCGTGACCCCGAAGTGGAGGAGGTCGGCGATGGGCTCGAGCTCCGCCGTGCCGAGCGCTCCGAGGGCGCGATCGGTCCACGCCCAGTCGAACCGTCGAGGCAGCTGGGCGACGACGTGGAACGGGATGCCGTAGCGGAGGTAGCGGATGCCGAATTCGCGGATCAGCCCGAAGTCCTCGGCGTAGCGGTCCCAGTGGCCCGTCTTCCGCAGCTCGTCCTGGCGGATCCCACCCTCGATCGTCGGGGCCGAACACTCGATGCCGGTGGCGACCACGAATCCGGCGTGCGGCTCGAGGGTGTCGGGACCCAGGCCGACGAGGTGCGGCAAAGGGTGCGAGGCGTGCATCATCCCGTCGCTGTCGACGGCTGACCTGGGCATCGTTCGGGGGAGCATTGTGGCCGATCCTGGTACTCGCAATGGGACGTTCGGGTCATTCGACGTCGAGCGCGTGGCGCGCGACGACGGCCGGTATCTGCTCTATTACTCGTGGCACGAACCGAGCGAGTCCGCGGCGGATGAGGCGGCGGCCGTAGACGCGCCCGCGAGCCGCGAGGCGTGGACGCCCGAGTCGGGTCCGCAGGCCGATGTCTGAGCTGCGCTGGAACCCCCAGCAGGGCGAGTGGGTGATCACCGCCACGCACCGCCAGGACCGCATCTTCCTGCCGCCGCGCGACTTCTGCCCGCTGTGTCCGACCCGGCCCGGCCACCCGCCCACCGAGATCGACCGTCCGGACTTCGAGATCGCGGTCTTCCAGAACCGCTTCCCTTCGCTCCGGCCCGATCCGCCATCGCCGGCGGTCGAGGGGACCGAGCTGACCCCGGTCGCGCCCGCGCTCGGGGAGTGCGAGGTGGTCGTCTACACGCCGCAGCACGATGCGACGCTGGCCGGCGCAAGCCTCGACCGGATCCGGCGACTCATCGCAGTGTGGGCCCACCGAACCCTCGAGCTCGGGGCGCGCGACGAGATCGCCTACGTCTTCGTGTTCGAGAACAAGGGCGAGGCGATCGGCGTCACGCTCCACCACCCGCACGGGCAGGTCTACGCCTACCCGCACGTGCCGCCCGTCGTCGGCCGCGAGGTCGACAGCGCCCGCCGACATCGGTCCCAAACCGGTCGCTGCCTCTGGTGCGACCTGCACAGGCAGGAAGTGACCGACGGGCGTCGGGTCGTTTTCGAGACCGATGGCTGGCTGGTCGGTGTCCCCTTCTTCGCGCGCTGGCCGTATGAGGTCCATCTCACGCCGGAGCGCCACGTCGGATGGCTCCACGAGCTCGACGAGCGCGAGGTCGACGGCCTCGCCCGCGCGCTCAAGAGCCTGCTGCTGAAGTACGACGCGCTTTTCGGGTTCTCGCTGCCCTACATCATGTCCATCCACCAGCGCCCGACCGATAGCGGCGACCACGACGCGTACCACCTTCATCTCGAGTTCTACCCGCCCAACCGGACCGAAGCCAAGCTCAAGTACCTCGCCGGCTCGGAGGCCGGAGCGGGCGCCTTCATCAACGACACGCTCCCCGAAGAGACGGCGGCGCGGCTGCGCGAGCTCGAGCCCCGCGCCCGCGTCGTCGAGGCTTCGTGATCGCACCCGGTGCCCTCGAGGCGGCGACGCTGCGCGCCGAGCTCGCGGAGCGCGGGCTCGCGGCGCGCGAGCGCTCGGAACTGGTGCGGGTCGTCCGCGCACCCGGCCGCGTGAACCTGATCGGCGAGCACACCGACTACAACGAAGGCCTCGTCATGCCGGCCGCCATCGGGCTCGAGATCTGGATCGCCGCGGTTCCCAGCGACGACCGTCGCGTCGAGATCACGCTTCTCGCGGACGGCGATCGTGACGGGTTCGACCTCGACGTCCCCCGACCCGCACGCGGAGGATGGCTCGACTACGTCGCCGGTACCGCCTGGGCGCTGGGCGAGCGCGGCGTCGCCGTGCGCGGCATCCGCGGGGTGCTGGCGAGCACATTACCGATGTCGGCGGGCCTCTCGTCATCGGCTGCGCTCGAGCTGGCCTCCGCCTGGGCTTTGTCCGCGGACGTGCCGCCGATGGAGCCGATGGCGCTCGCGCAGACCGCGCAGCGTGCCGAAAACGAGTACGTCGGCGTCCGAAGCGGCCTCATGGACCAGTTCGCTTCGAGCCTGGGCCGCCGGGGCGCCGCGTTGCTGCTCGACTGCCGCACGCTCGAGTACCGCGCCGTCCCGCTGCCGCTCTCGACGCACGTGCTCGTCGTCTGCGACACCCGCTCTCCGCGGCGCCTCGAGGCGTCCGAATACAACGCCCGCCGCGCGCAGTGCGAAGCGGCGGTCGCGCTGCTCGCCGAGCGCGACCCGAGCGTCCGCTCGCTGCGCGACGTCGACCTTGCCACGCTCGACGACGTGAGCGACCTTCTGGATGCCGAGACGCTCCGACGCTGCGAGCACGTCGTCGGCGAGAACGAGCGGGTGCTGCTCACCGAAGCGGCGCTCGCGGCCCGTGACCTGAAGGCCGTGGGCCGGCTCTTCGCGGAGAGTCACGCCTCGCTCCGCGACCTGTACGAGGTCAGCTCGCCGGAGCTCGATGCCATGGTCGACATCGCCGGCGGCGTCGAGGGCGTGGCCGCGGCGCGGATGACCGGGGCGGGATTCGGCGGCTGCACGGTGAACCTCGTCGCTCGCGGATCGGTCGACGCGCTCGCGACGGCGGTAGCGCGTGACTACCCGGCACGCACCGGCCTCGAGGGCGCCGTGTACGAGGTCGAGCCGGTCTCGGGTGCCGAGGTGGTCGGATGACGGACCCCGAACCTGCGATCTCCCCTCACGGCCGCGCCGCCGAGTTCCGTCGCCGCGCTGAACAGCTCCGCGGGGTCGCGGCCGCGCGCGGCGCAGGCGCCGCACTCCTCGCGTCGCGCCGCAACTTCGCCTGGCTGACGGTGGGGGGCCTCAATCACGTCGTGTCCGCCAGCGAGGAGGGAGCCGCGTCCATCCTCGTGACTGCGTCCGAGGTCGTGGCGCTCGCGCCCATCAACGAGGCGGCGCGGCTCGCCGACGAGGAGCTGACCGACTTGCCAATCGAGGTCGTGACGCTCGACTGGTTCGAGCCGGGCGCCGCCGCGGCCGACGCCGGCCGGCGCGCCCGCGGCGCCGTCCTCGTCGACGACGACGTGGAGCGCGACCTGGTGCCGATTCGATCGGTCCTCTCCGACGTCGACCAGCTCCGCCTCGCATGGCTGGGGCGTCGGGTGCGCGACGCGTTGGCCGACGCCGTCGTCGCGGTGCAAGCGGGGGACACCGAGCTTGAGGCGGCAGTCCGGCTCACAGCGGCGCTCGAGCGCGACGGCGTCCGCGCCCCGGTCTCCCTGGCCG
>JBHENJ010000012.1:0-19503 GCA_046262115.1 Candidatus Limnocylindria bacterium
GGCGTTCCGGCCTCCTGACCACGGCCGCGATCATCCTTATCATTTACGGGGTCATCACGGCGCTGCTGGGAGTCCTCGCCGGCATCGCGGGTGGAATACTCGGCGGTGCCGCGGGCGGCCTTGGATCTCAGCTGGGCGAGGGCGCGGCGTTCGTCGGCGGTGCGGGGATAGCCGTGCTGATCTTCGGGATCATCGTCGCCGCTATCGGCATCCTCGAGATCATCACGGGCGCGAACCTGTTCGGCGGAAAGGGCTGGGCGCGCGTGCTCGGGTTCATCTTCGCCGTTCTCGGCATCCTGGGCGGCATCATCGGCCTGTTGAGCGGCATCGCGTCGCAATCGACCACGACGGGCCTGAACGCCGACGTCGCGGCGGCGTCCGCCGGCGGGGGCATCTTCTCCATCGTGTTCGCCGTCATCGGGCTCGTGGCACACGGGCTCGTGATCTGGGCGCTCGCGACCAGCGGCGCGTACTTCGCGCGCCGCTGACCGCAAATCAGGAGCTTGTAGGAGGGTACTCATGACTCAGATGGCACCGCCCGCGGGCTACGGCACGGACACCGGGTACCAGGCGGGCAGGCCGGGGAAGGTCACAGCCGCGGGCGTCATCTTCATCATCATCGGTGCGCTCACGCTGCTCGCGGGGCTGCTGTTCCTCATCGGTTCGGGGTTCCTGGCCGGTGTCTTCGGTGGGCTCGCCGGCCTGGGAATCGCGGCCGCGGTCATCATCCTGGTGATCGGTGGGTTGGAGCTCTGGACGGGGATCTCCATCCTGGGCGGGCGCGGGTGGGCGCGCATCGTGGGCATGATCCTGTCCGGGCTCGGCGTGCTGTTCGGCCTGCTCGGCTTGGTGGGGGCGCTCGCGGCGCCGGCCGTTACGGATCCCAACACCGGAGCCACCGTAGGGGGCCCGGGAGGCGCGATCTACGCGGTCATCCAACTCCTGATCTTCGGCTTCGTTCTGTGGGCGCTGGCCACGGCCGGCAGGTTCTTCACCCGCTGACGCGCGCGCGGCGAGCGCGGCACGAGCGTGCCGCGACCTGACGTGTCGGCCGAGTTCACGCGCTTCGGCGGGCTGTGCGCGATCGGTGCGGGGCTCGCCGGGTTGCTGTACTCGGTCAGCTTTGTCGTCATCTCACGCGCCGACGAGGAGCTCGGCGTGCTGCTGAGCGCCCTATCCCTCCTAGTCGGCGGGCTGCTCTCCACGGCGGTGTACGTCGCCTTGTCCGAGGCGCTGGGAGACGCCGACCGCGGGTTCGCACGCTGGATGCTCGTGCTGGGCGTCGCGGGCGGCATCGGCGCCGCGATCCACGGCGCCTACGACCTGGCGAACGCGATCAATCCTCCCGAGGCTGCCACGAGGGCGGCACAGACGCTTCCCAGCGAGGTCGATCCGCGCGGATTCCTGACCTTTGCCGTGACGGGACTGGCCGTGCTGATCGCGTCGTGGCTGATCGGCCGTGCAGGCCGATGGGGCCGCGGCCTCGCCTGGCTGGGCTACCTGTCCGGCGCCCTGCTCGTCATGATCTATCTCGGCCGGCTGATCGTCCTCGACCCGGCCAGTCCGCTGATCCTTGCACCGGCCGCGCTGGCGGGGTTCATCGTCAACCCGGCGTGGCTGATCTGGGTCGGCATGCGGCTTCGTCGCACCGACGCCGGCCTGGTCAGGACCGCGTAGCGGTGCTCAGCGGCTGATCGGCGTCCCGGCGGCCCGGTCGAGCGCGGTCTGGCCGTCATCGGGATCCGCGGGCGCGTCCAAGCTGCCGGGATCCTCGCCCGGCGCCTCGAGCTCTGGCTCGTCGACTGCCGGCTCGTTCGGAAACGGTTGCTCGCCGGGGTCGCCCGGGCCGATATTGCGCTCGCTCAGAACCATCGGTGCCTCCAGAAGAAGATGCCGATTGCGGTCATGCTGACGATCATGAGCCCGAGGGCGAACGGGTAGCCGGCGGCCCACCGCAACTCGGGCATCAGATCGAAGTTCATGCCGTACACACCGGCGATCAGCGTCGGGACCATCAGCAGCACGGTGAACGCGGTCAGCCGCTTCATGATCGCGTTCAGGCTGTTCGACGTGACCGATATCTGTGCGTCCAGCGCGCCCGCCAGCAGGTCGCGGTAGAGGTCGACGCTTTCGAGCAGCCTGATCAGGTGGTCGTACAGGTCCTGGAAGTAGGGCTCCGCCTCCTCCTCGAGAAAGCCGATCTCGCGCCGCAGCAGGATGTTCGCGACTTCTCGCTGCGGGGCCAGGACGCGGCGCAGCTCGAGGAGCCGGCGCCGCGCGCGGATGACCTCGTGCAGGGTCTTCGACGACGGCTGCTCGATGATGCGGTCCAGCAGCTCGTCGAGGTCCTCGGCGAAGCCATCGATCACCGGGAAGTAGGCGTCGCCGACAGCGTCGAGGATGGCGTACAGCAGCGCGCCGACACCCGAGTCGATGCTCCCGGTGTTCGCCCGGAAGCGCTCCAGCGTCGCCGCCAGTGCGGGCGATGGGCCCCAGTGGACGCTGACCAGGAAGCTGGGGCCGACGAACAGGTGGGTCTCGGCGAGCTCGAAGCGGTTCTCCACGACGGCCGGCGGCCGGACGTCATAGGTGACGATGACGTGGTGGTCGGCGTACGCGTCGATCTTGGGGCGCTGGTTCCGCCGCTCGAGATCCTCGACCGCGAGCGGGTGCGCGCCCACCTCGCGGCGCAGCAGCTCGACGTCGGCGGAGGAGGGGGTGTCGATGTCGAGCCAGACGAGCTCACCGCTTCCGTGGATTCGCTCGCCGAGCGTGTTGAGACCCTCGGGACCGATCGCCTCGAGATCGTTGTGCCCGTTACGGACGAGGCATGTCAGCCGCTCGTGGGCGCCGGTCACGGGGCGCACGGCGGCGGTCATGGCAGTGTTCGGATCGGGGGCGCATCCGAGGTCCCGTCCGGCCGCGGCCGGGCCAGGAGGGCCTGGTGGACGTCGAGCTGCCAGGCTTCGAAGCCGCGCGCGGCGCCCGCCATGTAGATCCGCCACGTGCGAGCAACCGCCTCGCCGGCGGCGTCGACGGCGCGCGGCCATTCCGCCTCGAGGCGGCGCACCCAGTGTCGCAGCGTGATCGCATAATGCGGCCGCAGCGACTCGACGTCGTGGACAGCGAATCCCTCCGCTGCCGCGGCGGCGAGCATCCGATCGACCGGCACGAGCTCGCCGTCCGGAAAGACGTAGGCGTCGATGAACGACCGCGTGCGGACGAACCGTCCCAGCGGCCCCTCGACCGGGAGCCCGCGGGCTGCAGCTCGTGCCGGCTGGCTGCTGATAGCGTGGTTAAGGAAGAGCCCGCCCGGCGCCAGGGACCGCCACGCTGCCCCGAAATAGTCGCGCAGGCGCGACTCGCCGACGTGCTCGGCCATGCCGACGCTCGCGATGCGATCGAACGTCCCGAGGCGGTCCGCCACGTCGCGGTAGTCGAGCAGCTCGACCGTGCAGCGCTCCGCGAGGCCGGCCGAGGCGATGCGGTCGCGTGCGAGCCGTGCCTGTTCCTCGGACAGCGTGATGCCGATCGCCTCGACGTCGAAGCGCTCCGCGGCGCGTATCACCAGCCCACCCCATCCGCAGCCGATGTCGAGCAGCCGCTGGCCGCTGCGGAGGTGCAGTTTGTCGAGCACGAGGTCGAGCTTGGCCAGCTGCGCCTCGTCGAGCGTGGCATGCACGTCGCGGAAGTAGCCGCAGGAATACACCATCCGCCGGTCCAGCCAGAGCGCGTAGAAGTCGTTCCCTACGTCGTAGTGGAAGCGGATCGCATCTCGGTCGCGTCCCCGCGAGTGGCGAGCGCCTGTCAGCCGAGCGCGGTCGCGGCCGGCGGCGACTGAGGCGCCGCCCGCGAGCGACGCTGCCCGCAGCGCGATCCTGCCCCAGTCGGCAGCCGAGAGCGGCAGCGCGGAGAGCCGCTCGCCGAGGTCGACCGCCGCGAAGACGTCGCCCTCGACGTCGAAGTCGCCGCGGACGAAGGCCTCGCCCAGCGCGAGGTCGGTCGGCGGCAGGAGCATCCGCCGCAGCGCCTCGGGCCGGGATATGACGAGCGTGAACCGTAGCGCGCCGGGGTGCGGCGCCCGGATCCCGCGACCGTCCCAGAATCGCAGCGCGAAATCCCGGCGGTCGCCCAGCGCACGGAGGATGGGCGCGAGCACCCGGACCGCGCGTTCGACCCGCGGGTCGGCGCGGCGCGCCGGCAGAGGCGCAGCGGACGCCGGCGTGGGTTCGAGGGTCGACGTCAACGTCGGGCGACCCCTGGTCTGCCGCCCGCGGTCATCGGTCCCACGACCAGCTCGTACCGTCCCAGCTGGCATGCACGAGCTCGCCGGACGGGCTGCGTCCGAAGACGTCGAGGCGATCGGTGCCCCACGTGCAGGCCGCCGGATCGGAGTCGAGCTGGCCGCCGAGGGACTCCCATGGCTGCCAGCCGGATGGCTCGTACCAGATGTGCCACAGCGCTAGGTCCCTGCCGCGGGCGAAGACGTCGATCCGCTCCGCGCCCGAGGAGCACGCCGACGGGTCGCCGATGAGCTCACCGCCGAGCGAGTGCCAGTCGTGCCAGCTCTCGCCGTCCCAATAGCGGTTCCAGAGCGCACCGTCGTCCAGGATCGCGAACACCTCCATCTCGTCACGAGCCCACGCCGTCACCGTCGGTGCCGATGCGAGGCGGCCTCCGAGCGACTCCCACCCGTCCACGCCGGCCATCATAGGCGCGCGGCTGCCACCCTCAGGCGACCTCGATCTCGGCGACCCACTTCACCCATTCGAGGCCGCGGCGCCCCGGGGCCACCAGGCGGCACGGCGCTCCATTCCCCGCCGGGAGTGGCGCGCCCGCAACGGAGAGTGCGAGCAGTGCGCCGCGCGCCTCCGATATCGGGAGGCGCGCGTACCAGCCGGTCGTCGAACGTACCGTGACGTCGGTCGCGGCGGCATCCGCGTCCGCGGCCTCCAGGACGTCGCCGAGGGGCACACCGCGCCAATCGGTCTCGAGGACCCAGCCCGACGTGCAGTCCAGGACCGCCGACCGGTCGCGCTCGCCCAGCTCCCGGAGCTCGGCGAGCGAATAGTCACCTGCGCGCGCCACGCGTCCGTGCACGCGCAGCCGCCACCCCGCGGGATCGATCTCCGGCGTCCCCTCACCGAAGAACGTCGTGACGGGCGGCGCGCCGCCCCGCGGGAGCCAGCGCGAGCCGGTGAAACGACGCGCCGAGCCCGTGAGCCGCTCGATCATCTGCGAGCCGCCCCACGTCAAGAGCGAGACGCCGGCCACGAGCGCGCCCGCAAGGAACGTGCGGCGCGAGAATTGCCTGGCCTGCGCGGCGGCCGGCGAATGAACGCGCGGCCGCAGCACGCGCCACCTGCGCGGGAGGACGTGCACCACGACGATCGGCAGCAGCGCGAGCCCCGCCCAGATGTGGAGCGTCAGGACCGTCGCGCTGCCGAGCGTGAGGATCGTCCCGCTTGCCGCCCACGCGATTCCGCCGGCGAGCGCGGCGAAGGCGAGCAGCGTCAAGAGCGAAGCAAGCGCCAGACGCGCCCAGCGACGCCCGCGCATCGCGCGTGGCACGCTCCGACGCAGCTTGACGGCCACCGCGCCCAGCAGCGCGCCGGAGAGCAGGGCGTGAGCGGCGAAGAGAGGCGCCGTGTGCGGGACGCCTGCGCGGAGTGAGATCAGCCCAGTCGCCACGAGCGCGAGGACGAGAGCCGCGAGGAGCCGGTCGAGAGTCGTGTTGGACATGGATGCTGCGCCGTCCTGCATTATCGGCCTTGCGTCACGGCGCGCCCGCGAAGACACGCCCGGATACGATGCAGCCCCCATGACCGGCAAACGCTGGACGCTGGCCGCCGTCGTCCTCGGTTCGGCCACCGTCTTCCTCGACACCACGGTCGTCAACGTCGCGCTGAACCGGATCGGCGAGGAGCTTCCGGTGAGCCTGGTCGGCGTCCTGGAGGGGCAATCGTACGTCGCCAACGGCTACCTGCTGACGCTGAGCGCGCTCCTCATCCTCGCGGGGGCGCTCGGCGACTTCTATGGCAGGCGCCGTGTCTTCACCATCGGCCTCGCCGGCTTCGGAGTGACGTCGGTGATGTGCGGGCTGGCGCCGACGATGGAGCTCCTGATCGCCTTTCGCCTCCTGCAGGGCGCGTTCGGCGCGCTGCTGGTGCCTGCGTCGCTGTCGATCATCCGTGCCACGTTCGAGGGGCCGGAGCAGGGCCGGGCGTTCGGGATCTGGGCGGCGGCCTCGTCGGCGACGACCCTCCTGGGACCCCCGCTCGGCGGGCTGCTCGTCGACACGATCTCGTGGCGTGTCGCGTTCCTGATCAACGCTCCGGTCGTCGCCGTTGCCCTCTATGCGGCGGTCCGCCACGTCGCCGAGACGCGCGACCGCGGGAGGCGCGCCGGCTTCGACTGGCTCGGCGCCGCGATCGTTGCAATCGCGGTCGGCGGCCTGAGCTACGGCCTCATCCGGGGGCAGGAGAGGGTCTGGACCGATGTCTCCGCCTTCGTCGCCCTGGGTGCGGGCGCAGTGGCGACGGTCTCGCTCCCGTTCGTGATGGGACTGCGGCGCGATCCGCTCGTCCCGCTCTCGCTCTTCCGCTCCCGGAACTTCACGATCACCAACGTCTCGACCTTCCTGATCTACGGCGCGCTCTACGTGTGGTCGGCGTACCAGGCGATCTACGTCCAGGGAACGCTCGGCTACAGCGCGATGGCGGCCGGTCTGATCGGGCTCCCGATCAGCTTCTTCCTGACCGTCTTCTCCACGCCGGTCGGGGCGCTCGCAGGGCGTCTCGGTCCGCGCTGGTTCATGGCCGTCGGACCGTTCCTGATGGGCGCCGGGCTGCTGTGGCTCGTGCGTCTGCCCTACGACAGCGCGGCGTGGCGGGCGTCCGCCGGCGACCCCGCGAGCCTCGTTCCCCCGGTCAGCTACCTCGTCGACTTCTTGCCGGGTGTGATGCTGTTCGCCTTCGGGATCAGCCTGCTGGTGGCGCCGCTCACAACGGCGCTCATGACCTCGGTGCCCATGGCGAACAGCGGGCTGGCGTCCGCGATCAACAACGCCATCTCGCGGGTCGGACCGCTCATCGCCGGCGCGGTGATCTTCGTCGCGATCACCGCCAGCTTCTACTCGAGTCTCGGTGCGCGCCTCCCCGACGTCGATCCGAACGACGCCGCCGTGCGCGCCACCATGCCGCCACTCAATCGGCCCGCCTCCGGGGTCTCGCCGGATCGCGTCGCGGCCGCTCGCGACGCGTCGACGGACGCGTTCAGGCTCTCGATGGCGATCGCAGCGGGACTCTGCCTTCTTGGTGCGGCGATCAACGCCGTCGGCATCCGTAACGCGCCGCCGGCGGAGCAGTAGCTCAGGGCTAGAACATCACCGGGTTCCACGGGGCCCGATCCGTCCGGAAGAGGCTGTCTGCGCGCGCGACAGCGCCCGGCACGCACTCCGTCACGCGACCGGCGCGTTGCAGATCGTTGAAGCCGAACGCGCCGAGGTAAGCAGCCGACAGATCGGTCACGTCCAGGACCAGTTCAGCCGGTGCAGTGGTCTGCTCCACGCGCTTCTCGCCAGCCGCCGATTTCAGGCGCCAGCGGCCGGCGTTCCACGGGCAGAATGCGTCCTCGAGATCGAAGACGATCGACCCTTCATCGGCGTACGAGCGCGGAGCGAGCGCGCGCTGCACGTCGACCAGGCGAAGCCACAGTCCATCGCCCAGCGTGAGACGCAGGCGGCGCGGCTCTTCGACGAGCAGTAGCAGCGGGTGATCCGGTTCGGCACGCTCGGCCTCGATCTGTGCCACGAGGTCCACGTCGAAGAGGAAGCGCCACACGTCGGCCAGCGCGGCAGGCGTCACGCCGATCGCTTCGCGGACCAGCAGCGTGCTCAGCGCCCCGGCAAAGTCCCAGGTGCCGCGGATCCGATACAGCGCGTACCCCTCCGGACGGCCGTCGACCTCGTAGACGGCGCGGAAGAGCGGGCCGGCGCCGCGGCGGACGTGCTCGGCGTCGTAGAGCGGGCCGGCGCGCCACCACGCTTCGCTGCGCGTCACCGCACCCGGGCTGCTCGGCCGGAATCGTTCGTAGATCGCGGGTAGTAGCCTCAACGCCTCGTCGTTCTCGATAAGCCGCATGCGACCGTGCGTGGCCGTCGGCCGCCGGTACGTCGTGCGCGAGCGGTCGACCTGAATGCGGCCGATGAGCGACGCCAGCCCGTACCCGAAGCGCTGGTAGATCGCGCCCTCGGACGCCCAGAGGATCGCGATGGGCTCGCCACGTGCGCGCACGTCCTCCAGCTGGCGGCGCATCATGCTCGTGAGGATCCCCCTGCGCCGATGGCTGGGTAGCACGCCGACCATCGTCACGCCCGCGACGGGCAGCTCCCCTCCCGGGATCGTCATCGAGAATGAGTTGATCCCGGCGGTCGCCACCATGGCGCCGTCCTCGATCGCGCACAGCGATCGGTCCCGCTCGAGCAGCGGCAACCAGGTCGGCAGATCCGCCTCGTTGAGCCCCTCGCCGAACGCCATCTCGCAGACCTCGAGAAAGCGTCGCGCCTCGTCCGGCTCGAACGGCCGCAGCTCGATCGTCACGGGCCGATGGTGCCAGAAACGACGCTCGGGCTGCTGCTCCCGGGCGTCAGGGAGTCATCGGCCGGAGAGCTCGATGGCCGCCTGCTTCAGCTCCGCCATCCGCGCGCCGAGCTCCTCGAGCTCCTCCCTGTCGAACACCTTCCGCGCGGCTGAGAACATCTCGCCCTCCTCCTCCTCGATGTGGTGCTCGATGTTCTCCTTCGCGACCTTGAACTTGGCCGTCCACGTCTCGTCGGTCACCGGAACCTGTTCCATCTCGCCGAGGATGGTGTCGACGACGTGGTGCTCCTCGTATCCCTCGAGGACGATGTCGCGTGCCCTCGGGTGGTCGCGCAGTGCCGGATAGAAGATCTCCTCCTCAATCCTCTCGTGGACCGTGAGCTCCTGCTTGATCGTCGCGAACAGCTCCGTGCGACCCTTCTCGGCCCGCTCGGTGGTCTCCTCGCCTCGCGACAGCAGCTCCTTCATCTTCTGGTGATCGGTCTTCAGCAGGTCGAGCGCATCCATCGGGCATCTCCCTCGACTTCGTTTGATCGCGTTGGAACCGGACGGGCGACATGCAGGCGCCATGCCGTCGCCGGGAGAGAGGGTTCGTCCTACGCTGCGTCGATGCTGATCGTCACGGGCCGAAGCGTCGCACCGATCGCGGCGGCGGGTCTCGTGCAGCTCGCGCGCCGGTTCGCATCGACGGTCGTGGACCTGGGGACCGGCGACGGGCGGTTCGTGCTCGCCACGGCCGCCGCGCGCCCCGACGCGCTCGTGGTGGGCGTTGACGCGAACGCCGCCGGCATGGCGGAGGCCTCGCGGCGAGCCGCGCGCCCGCCGCACCGGGGAGGGCTCGCGAACGCCCGCTTCATCGTTGCGCCGGCGGAGTCGCTCGACGAGGAGCTTCCGAACTTCGCCGACGAGCTGCACGTGCACTTTCCGTGGGGCTCGCTGTTGCGCGGCCTCGTCGCGCCCGATCCCGACGCGCTCGGCCGCATCGCGCGGCTGACGAGGCACGCCGGGTCGGTGACGCTGCTGCTCTCGGTCGCCGAGGCGGACCGCGCGATGGGTCTCGAGCCGCTCGACGAAGCGGCGGTCGCGCTCCTCGCCACCGCGTACGCCGCACACGGCCTCGAGCTCGCCGAAGCGCGGCGCGCGACGGCGGCAGATCTGGTGGCGGCTCACTCCTCGTGGGGCAAGCGGCTCGACGCCGGCGGGCGTCGCCGGGCATGGCTCGTCCGCCTGCGGAGGAGGTGACCGCTATCCTCAGCGCGATGTCGACGCCGCGTCAGATCGGGCACGTCGAAGCCATCCACGTCGCGCCCGAGCAAGCGCGGCCGATGCTCGCCGTGGACGCCGTCGAGGCGGTCGCGGGGCGCGGGCTGAGCGGTGACCGCTATGAGCGCCGGACCGGGACCTACTCGCGCGGGCGCATCCAGGCCGGCAGGCAGCTCACGCTGATCGCGGCCGAGGCGCTCGAGGCGATGACGGCCGAGTCTGGCCTCTCGTTATCGGCGGCAGAGAGCCGTCGCAACGTGCTGACGCGCGGGATCACGCTCGAGCGCCTTGTCGGGAAGCGCTTCCGCATCGGCCCCGTGCTCTGCATCGGAGAGGCGAGGTGCCCGCCCTGCGGCCACCTCGAGCGACTCACCCGTCCCGGCGTGGTCGACGCGCTGGGCGATCGCGGCGGGCTGCGCGCCGACATCCTGGAGAGCGGAACGATCCGCGTCGGCGACGAGGTGAGCCTTGCTGCCGATCGGTGACGAGAACGAGCCCGGCCACGGGCCCGCGCTCGTCACGCTAGCCTTCATCGCGATCAACATCTTCGTTTTCCTGGTCCTGCAGGGAGCGGGATCGGACGGGGCATTCACGTACTCGTTCAGCGCGGTGCCCTTCGAGATCACGCACGGGGTCGACCTGGTCGGTCCGGAAGTGGTCCCCGTCGGCAACCAGGAGGTCCTGATCCCGCAGGGTCCCGGCCCGGAACCGATCTACCTGACGCTGCTGACGTCGATGTTCATGCATGCTGGATGGCTCCACCTCGGCGGCAACATGCTCTTCCTGTTCATCTTCGGCGACAACGTCGAGCACTTCGTGGGAGCCGCGGTGTACGCGATCTTCTATCTCGCGGCCGGGATCGTGGCGAGCCTGGCACAGGTATTCGTGGCCCCGGAATCGGTGATCCCCAGCCTCGGGGCGTCCGGAGCGATCAGCGGGGTGCTCGGCGCCTACATCGTCCTGTTCCCGTCGAACCGGGTCACCGTGATCGTCTTCCGCTTCCCGGCGCAGGTACCGGCGCTCGTGGCGATCGGGATGTGGGCGGTCTTCCAGTTCATCAGTGGCCTCGGAGCGTTCGCGGTGAGCGAGCAGACGACCGGCGGAGTCGCCTACATGGCGCACATCGGCGGATTCGTGGCCGGTCTCGTGGCCGGACTGCTGTTCCGCGCGACGCTCGGCAGCCCGGCGCGACGGGTCCGGCGCTCGGCCTGGGGTTAGTGCAGGGATTCTTCGATCCGCGGAGCATCTCGTGGCGCGTCGACCGCGAGGTCGCGCTCCTCGCAGGGGGGACGTGCGCACTCCTCATGCAGCTGGCCCACCCGGCGGTCGCAGCCGGCGTCGAGCAGCACAGTGACTTTCGCGCCGATCCGTTCGCGCGGCTGCGGCGGACGCTCCACTCCAGCCTGAGCATCGTCTTCCACGACCTCCCGGACGCCGAGCGCAGCGTCGCGCGTGTCAACGCCGTACATCGGCGCGTCCGCGGCATCGTCCCGGAGAGCGATGCAGCGTACGCCGCGACGGAACCGCGACTCCTGCTGTGGGTGCACGCGACGCTGATCGACACGGCACTGCGCGTATACGACCGATTCGTGGAGCCGCTGTCCGCCGACGAGATGGAGGCGTACCACGAAGAGGCCAAGGAGATCGCGGTCCGCCTCGGGATCCCGCGCGGCGAGATCCCGAAAGCGCTGTCCGATCTCCGCGCCGAGATGCGTCGGGCCGTACACGACGGTGACGTTGGCGTCTCCCCCACGGCGCGACGCGTCGCTCGACGCGTGCTGTACCCGTCGCCGATGCCGCCTCGGTTCGTCTGGGACGCGGTCAACCTCGTCTCGTTCAGCCTCCTCCCGCCCGCGCTGCGGCGCGCGTACGGCATCCCGTGGAACGCGCGGCGCGAGCGCGCCGTCGACCGGCTGGCGGCGAGCAGCCGTCGCGTGCTGCCGTTCGTGCCGCCGGTGCTGCGGTACGTGCCCCAGGCGCGCTCGGCCGAGCGGCGTCTGCGCGTGGCTATGATGGCCGGGCCGTGAGCCGATTCTCGAAGCTGGCCGTTGCCACCGCCGCGGCGACCTTCGTCCTGATCGCAGTGGGCGGTCTGGTGCGCGCGACCGACTCGGGTCTTGGCTGCCCAGACTGGCCCGGATGCTCCACGACCGGGGACGTGCACGCGGTGGTCGAGTACTCGCACCGCGTCGTCGCGGCGACCGTTGTCGTCCTCATCCTCACGCTCGCCGCGGCCGCGATCGCCCGGCGGCGTGACCGCGTCACGATCACGCTGACCGTCGCGAGTGCCGTCCTCGTCCTCGCCCAGGCGGGCCTTGGCGCCGCCGTCGTGCTGTTCGAGTTGCGTGCGGACCTGGTCACGGTGCACCTGGCGCTCGCGCTGACGCTGCTGGCCTTGACGCTCGCGGTCGCCGATCGCGCGCTCCGCGGTCCGGCGCCTCGCCCGCGCGCCGGCGGCGCCCGGAGTCTCGGCGTGGCCACCGCCGTCACGGTGGCGCTCGTCGGGTGCCAGATGCTTCTCGGGTCGCTCGTGACCGGCCACGGCGCGGGGCTAGCCTTCAGCGACGTCCCGCTCATGGACGGCTCGCTCGTCCCGGCGTTCACCAACGACGTCGAACGGCTGCAGTTCCTGCACCGCGCACTCGCGGTGGTCGTGGCTGCGGCAGTGGCCGTGACCGCGTGGACGGCGTTCCGCCTGACGCCGGAGGTGAGCGTTCGCCGGCTCGCCGCGGGCGCATCGATCCTGGTCACCGCGCAGGTCGTCATCGGCGCCGCGAACGTCCTGACGCGCCTCGCGCCCGCCGCGGTCGTCCTTCATCTCGGCGTGGGCGCGCTGCTGTGGGCGACGATGGTCGCGCTGTTGCTGTCGGTACGCCGCGCGGGTGCTGCCGTACGTGCCGACGCGTCGGCCACGCCTTCCTCCGGCGAGGAGCCGGGCGGCCGGCGACAGCGGCTGACCGACACGACGCGCGCGTACATCGCGCTCACCAAGCCGCGGATCATCGAGCTGCTGCTCGTGACGACGGTGCCGACCATGGTCCTCGCCCAGCGGGGACTCCCCCCGCCGTGGCTGGTCCTCACCACTCTGGTCGGCGGGACGCTGGCGGCGGGCAGCGCGAACGCGATCAACTGCTTCATCGATCGGGACATCGACCGCGCCATGCGGCGCACGCGGGGGCGGCCGCTGCCGCGTGGCCTCGTGTCCACTCGAGGCGCGCTCCGCTTCGGCATCGCGCTCGGTGTCGTCTCGTTCGCGTGGCTCTGGTTGACCGTGAACGTGCTCGCGGCGCTCCTCGCGGGTTCCGCCATCTTGTTCTACGTCTTCGTCTACACGCTGTGGATGAAGCGCAGCACGCCCCAGAACATCGTCATCGGCGGAGCGGCCGGATGCGTGCCGGTCCTCGTCGGCTGGGCAGCCGTCACCGGGAGCGTGGGCCTGCCCGCCCTCGTCCTCTTCGCGATCGTCTTCTACTGGACGCCGCCGCACTTCTGGGCTCTCGCGCTCCGCTATCGCGGCGATTACGCCGCCGCCGGCGTGCCGATGCTGCCCGTGGTGCGCGGCGAGGCGGAGACGTCGAGACAGATCGTGCTGTATTCGCTCCTCCTCGTGTGTGCCAGCCTCCTGCTTCTCCCCGCGGCCGGGATGGGCGCGATCTACCTTGGCGCGGCTACCATCCTCGGCACGGTCTTCGTCGTCCACGCCTTACGGGTGTGGCGGGCGCTCGGCACCGGGCGCGCTCCCACGCAGCTCTTCCGCTACTCGATCAGCTACCTGGCGCTGCTGTTCGCCGCCATCGGTCTCGACAGCCTGGTCCGGCTCCGGATCGGCTGACACGTCAGCGCGGCGCGTCGACGGACACGTCCGACAACCGATCCAGACGTGCATCCATCCGGGCGGTGCGCCGCTCCTCGTAGCGCATCCACGCCGCCACCACGGCGACCATGGCGACGAGGAACGCGACGTCGCCGCCCACCCACATCAGGACGCCGGCGAGCTGCTGGTCCTCGAGCGGCGCTCCGCCCCAGGTTCGCTCGACGCTCGCGTAGTGCGGAAAGAGGACGCCGCCGGCGGTGTAGATCGCGAGCCCCAGGAACGAGTTCTGTGGCATGGCGAGGAACAAGTAGAGCAGCCGCACCGGATGCGCCAGCCGCCAGCGTGTCGGGTCGAGCGAAACGACCGGCGTCCAGAACAGGAGCGCGGCGCCGACGAACGTCGCGTGCTCGAGGTAGTGCAGGGGAGGGCTGTCGAGCGCCTGATCGTAGAGCGTCGAGAAGTGCCAGAACCAGTTCACCGCGGCGAAGACGCCCCACCCGATCAGGGGGAACGACGCGACGTGCACGGCGCGCGAGTTGAGTACCTGGAGGAGCCTACGCCTGACCGATGCCGAAGCGCAACGCAGCGCGAGCGTCACCGGAGCCGCCAGCAGGAGCGCTGGCGCGGCGACGAACTCGAGCACCGTGTGCTGGAGCATGTGGACGCTGAAGAGCGATGCGGCGTAGCGCTCGATCGGCGAGAGCAGGGCGAGCGCGAGCGACGCGAGAGCGACCGCGAACCACGCGTGGCGGCGGAGCGGCACGCGCGACGTCGGGTGGGCGCGGTTGACGCGCAGCACTGCCCACGCGTACGCGGCCGCCGCGGCGCACAGGAGCCCGACGGCGAGCGGGTCGAAGCTCCATGCGGCCAGGACGCCTGGAAGCGCCGGCGCGTCCGGCACGGGCCCATGTGCGACCGCGGGTTGCGCCGCCGCGACGGTGGCGGCAGCGGCGCCCGGGAGGGCGACGAGACGCCGCGAGGTGTGGTGCATGCGGCGTCGATTGTCCGCTGTCGGCGCGAGTCCCGCCGTGGCACGGAACCGATCCTGGCCGGTCGCCGTCCTTCCCCAATGACGAGGGACCTCTGGCCGCTCTTGCCCACGCTTGCCGTCCTTCTCACGTCGTGCGCGGGTGCCGGTGGCGGCAGCGGCGGACCCGATCCGTCCGGGGAGGCCATCGAGCATCCGTCCGGGGAGGCCATCGTGGTCCGCGTCGATGTCGGAGGTGGTTTCGTGCCGATCGAGTTCACCCTCGCGGCGCTGCCGCCGTTCACCCTCCTCGGCGACGGGCGCGTCATCATCCAGGGACCGCAGACCGCAATCTATCCGGGTCCGGCGCTCCCGAACCTCCAGCAGCGGCGGCTGAGCGAGTCGGGGATCCAGGCGGTGCTGCGGCTGATCAGCGACACGGGGCTGTTCCACGCCAACGCCGAGTACACCGGCGCCAGCAACTTCGTCGCCGACGCGTCGACGACGGCCTTCACGGTGAGCGCTGGCGGCCGGACGGTGGTCGTGTCGATCTACGGGCTCGGCACGCTCTTCGAAGGCGGGCCCGAGCTTCCAGCCGGCGAGAAAGCCGCGCACGAGCGCCTCCAGCAGCTTAACGACCGGCTCAATGCCCTCGAGACGTGGCTCCCCGACGATGCATGGACCGACGCCGAGTTCACGACCTACACACCGGAGGCACTGCGACTCTTCGTCCGCAATGCCGACGCGGACGCGCCGGATCCGAGCGGGATCGAACCCGAGGAGCGTGACTGGCCACTCGACGCGCCACTCGCGGACTTCGGTGAGCAGACGCAGCGGATCCCCGATTTCCGTTGCGGCATCGTTGCCGGAGCCGACGCGGTCGAGCTGCTCGAGGAGCTGGCGAACTCCAACCAGCTCACGCGCTGGCGGAGCGGCGAGAGCGTCTACGCGCTGATCGCGCGGCCGCTGCTGCCTGACGAGCCGGCTACCTGCGGCTGAGCGCGGCTGCGGCGGGTTGGAGGAGTCGCCGGTAGAATAGGCGCGCCCGATGTCTCGCATGCCGCTCCTCCGCCACGCGCGAGCCACGCGAGCCACGATCTTCGTCGCGCTCCTGGCGCTGCTGGCGCTGGTGGCCGGATGCGGGGTGCTGACGCCTCCGGAACCGGCGACCTACCAGGCCGACGCGGTCAATGACCTCTACCTGCTGATCTTCGGCATCGCGATCGTCATCTTCGTCGTCGTCGAGGGGCTGATCGTGTGGTCGGTCGTCCGCTATCGGCGCCGCGACGAACGGCTGCCGTCGCAGTTCCACGGCAACACGATGCTCGAGATCGTCTGGACCGCCATCCCGACCGTGATCGTGCTCGTGATCTTCGTCCTCTCGCTCGGTGCGCTCGCGACGGTCGAGCAGAGGACGCCGGACCCGCCGGTAACGATCGTCGCCGAGGGCTTCCAGTGGCAGTGGCGCTTCAGCTACCGCGACGGCGACGACGACCCCGAGAACGACCCGTCGACGGTCGGCACCGAAGCGAACCCGGCCGTGATGGGCGTTCCCGTCGGCGAGCCCGTGCTCGTGATCCTCGACTCCAACGACGTCGTCCACTCGTTCTTCGTCCCGCAGTTCCTGATCAAGCGCGACGTCAACCCGTACCCGACCGGAGTCCCGGACAACACCCTCGAGTTCACCGTCAAGGAGCCGGGGGAGTACAGCGGCCAGTGCGCCGAGTTCTGCGGGTTCGGCCACAACGCGATGCGCTTCGTCGTGCGCGCCATGCCGCGCGCCGAGTACGACGCCTGGCTCGCCGAGCTTGAGGGTGGAAGCGGCCCGGCAGGCGGGGAGTCCGCGTGCGCTCCGGCCTCGGCGCAACCGTCAGCGGCTGCCTCTGGCGCGGAGTCTCCGGTGGCGTCGGGCGCATCGGCCGTCGCCTCCCCGGAAGGGTCGGGCAGCGCATTCCCGGGCGCTTCGGCCGGCGCGTCACCTGCCGCGCCTACCACGCTGACGCTGAGCGCCCAGGACATCCAGTTCTCGACCGACCAGCTGTGCGCGCCGGCGGGACAGCCGCTCACGCTGACCTTCGAGAACCTCGACGACGGAGTCGACCACAACGTCTCGATCTCCCGCGAAGGTCGCGACGTGTTCACCGGCGAGGTATTTGCAGGACCCGGCGTCCGCGAGTACAGCATCCCGGCGCTCCAGCCCGGCCAGTACGAGTTCCGTTGCGACGTTCACCCCGAGGCGATGCGGGGTACCTTGACGGTCCAGTGACCGGCCCGTAGGAGGACCGATGGCGACGACCACCCTGGCACCCGGCGCAGTCACGTACCGACGCTCGTGGGTGATCGACTGGCTCACGACCGTCGATCACAAGAAGATCGGGATCCTCTACATCCTGAACTCGTTCCTGTTCTTCACCGTGGCCGGGATCCTCGCCCTGGTGATCCGCACCGAGCTGGCGCTGCCGGGTGTCCAGTTCGTCGACCCGGACACCTACAACCAGACGTTCACCCTCCACGGCACGACGATGATCTTCCTGTTCATCATCCCGATCCTGACCGGGTTCGGAAACTACGTCGTGCCGCTCCAGATCGGCGCGCCGGACATGGCCTTCCCGCGCATCAACGCCCTGTCGTTCTGGCTGCTGCCGCTCGGCGGTGCGCTGCTCTTCTCTGGATACGTCTTCGGGGGCGCCGCGGCCGAGGGCTGGACCGGCTATCCGCCGCTGAGCTCCGCCTACGCGCCCGGTCCCGGCACCGACCTGTGGGCGATCGGTCTGATCCTGGTCGGGACCGCGTCGATCCTCGGCGCGGTGAACTTCATCGCCACCATCTTCAAGATGCGCGCGCCCGGCATGACGCTCTTCCGGATGCCGATCTTCTGCTGGACCGTGCTGACGACCGCCGTACTCGTGCTCCTCGCGACGCCGGTCTTCACCGGCGTCCTGATTATGCTGTTCATCGACCGGCACTACGGCGGCTCGTTCTTCGAGCCGGCGGCGGGCGGCAACCCGGTTCTCTACCAGCACATCTTCTGGTTCTACTCGCACCCGGCGGTGTACGTGATGGTCCTGCCGGCGATGGGGGTCATCTCGGAGGTGCTGCCCGTCTTCAGCCGCAAGCCGCTCTTCGGGTACAAGGCCTTCGTCTTCGCCACGCTCGGCATCGGCATGCTGGGCTTCAGCGTGTGGGCGCACCACATGTTCACCACCGGCTCGGTGCTGCTGCCGTTCTTCAGCATCATGACCTTCGCCATCGGCATCCCCACCGGCGTCAAGATCTTCAACTGGATCGGCACCATCTGGCGCGGCTCGCTCGAGTTCACGACGCCGATGCTCTTCGCCCTCGGGTTCGTGGCGATGTTCCTGATCGGCGGCCTCAACGGCGCCCTGATGGCCGCCGCGGCGATCGACTTCCACGTCCACGACACGTACTTCGTCGTCGCGCACCTGCACTACGTGCTGTTCGGCGGGAGCGTGTTCGGGGTCTTCGCGGCGAGCTACTTCTGGTTCCCCAAGATGACGGGCAGGAGGCTCAACGAGGGGATCGGCAAGGTCCACTTCTGGCTGCACTTCATCGGCTTCAACCTCACCTTCTTCCCGATGCACAACCTGGGACTCGCCGGGATGCCGCGTCGCGTCGCGGACTACGACCCGAACGCGGGTTGGACGATCCTCAACTTCGCCTCGTCGGTTGGCGCCTTCATCATCGCGATCAGCTTCGTCCTCTTCCTCTACAACGTCATCGCCAGTCTCATCGGCGGCGAGCGCGCGGGTGACGACCCCTGGCAGGCCAACACCCTTGAATGGGCGACCACGTCGCCTCCGCCGCCGTACAACTTCGACCGCCTGCCGCCGATTCGCAGCGAGCGACCGCTCTTTGACCTCCGATGGGGCCGCCGTCACGCGCCGTCGGACGACCCGCGCATCCTCGCTGACGAGGCATAGAGCGTGGAGTCGAGCGCAGTGGTCCCGGGACGCGTGGGACCCGGTGGCCGCGACGTCAGCATCCGCGACGAGGTCGACGCCCGTGAGGCGGGGATGCCGACCGCCCTCCTGGGCATGCTCCTCTTCATCTCCTCGGAGGTCATGTTCTTCGGCGGTCTGTTCGCGGCGTACTTCAACAGCCGCGCCGCGCACCAGGGCGAGTGGCTGCCCCCGACCGGCGAGAAGCTCGAGCTGTTGCTCCCCGCCGTCCTCACCGGGATCCTCGTCACCTCCAGCGTGACGATGCAGTTCGGCGTGTGGGCCATCCGGCGCGGGAATCGCGGTGCGCTGACGATGTGGACCGGGCTGACGCTGCTGCTTGGGATCCTGTTCCTGATGGGCCAGCTGTACGACTACTCGCAGCTCGGCTTCACGATCGCAGACGGCATCTTCGGGACTACCTTCTACACGCTCACTGGTTTCCACGGCGCGCACGTCTTCGGTGGCACGGTGGGGCTCGCCATCCTGCTCGCCCGCTCCCTCCAGGGGCAGTTCTCGGCCCGGCACCACGTGGCCGTCGAGGCGATCAGCATCTACTGGCACTTCGTCGACGTCGTGTGGATCGCGCTCTTCAGCACCCTGTACGTGCTGTGACCGATACCGCCCTCGGCTATCTCCTCGTCGCGATCGGAATTCTCTTCGTGCTCGGGCTCGTGTTCGCCATCTCGACCCGAGACAGCCGCGCCGCGCGAGCTGCCGCTGACCCGCCGGCCGGCGTGCACCTGCCGCCGCCGAGCTACCTGCCGGTGGTCATGGCGCTCGCGGCCGCCGTCCTCGGCATCGGGCTCATCTTCAGCGTCTGGCTGCTGATCCCGGGTTTCCTGATCCTCGCTGCAGGTGCGCTTGGCTGGTTCATGGCCGCCGGCCGTGAGTGGCGGG
>JBHENJ010000013.1:0-4101 GCA_046262115.1 Candidatus Limnocylindria bacterium
CCGAGCAGCACCACGCGGTCCTCGTAGTGCCACGGGGAAGTGCGAACGCAGACCAGCGTGCCCACCGGATTTCGCTCGAACTCCTCGGTGAGATGGGGCATCAGCTCAGCGGTGTCTGGGAACCGCTGGCGGAAGAAATCCCGCACGGCCGCAGGTGAACTGAGCGACTCCATGCTGTGCTCGCCCGCGAGCGGCAGGAACACCGTGCCGGTAAGCGAGTTGTCCGGGTTGGGGTGAGCCACGATCAGCCCCCGCTCACCCGGCCATACATGCAAGGCGCGCAACTCCGTCCTCGGCGAGCCGTCGGCGGCGGGCGGAATGGTCAGCTCCTTGTATCCCCAGTCGAGGAACTCCTGCTGGTAGTCGGCGCGCTCACCGCGTTGCATCTCGCGCCGGACGGCCGAGAAGGCGCCGTCGGCGCCGATGATCGCGTCGGCGTCCACCTGCGTCTGCGCACCGGTTCGCTCGTCGGAGAAGTGCGCGACCGCGTTCTCCTTGACGAGACTGGTCAGCCTGGCGGAGAAGGTGAACCGGACACTGGGGTACCTCTCCGCCTTTTCGATCAGCGCCACGTTGAGGTCGCGGCGCGTGATCGAGTGCAGGATCTGGCTTTCGCTGGTGCCGTAGGGCTGGAAGAACAGCTCGCCGTCCGGGCGGTGGATGGCGCGTCCGCGCATGGGAACGGTGCTCGGCCACAGCGAGTCGAGCAGACCAATCTCGCGCAGGGCCCGGATGCCGCGCTCCGACAGGCCGAGGTTGATCGATCGCCCCGCGTCGTGAGCGGCGGATCGGCGCGGATCCTCACGCCGCTCGAACACCTCCACGCGCACTCCGCGGCGGCCGAGGCAGGTCGCCATGAGGGATCCGGCGAGACCGGCGCCGACGATCAGGAACGTGGGACGTGTCGATTCGACGGTCATGACGCGATCTCCGCGCGTGCAGCCGCTGGGTCGGTCGTGACGGAGATCTGCGCCACGGCCTCGTTGCACCGCGCAACGGCTTCGCCCGCGGTGCGCCCGGTCGCGATCACGTGCCCGCAGACCCGGTCGACGGACCACGTCAGCGGAGGCACGACCGTGCCGGGCTCGGCCGTGAGGTCCACCGTCACCGCGGGATGGGTGGCGTCCGGCCGGTCGACGTCGGTGACCGTGCCGGGCTCGGCGAGGATGAAGCGGATCGCCGCGCCGCCACTGGCGGCTGGGACGGCGGGAATGCCCGAGACCAGGCCGAGCGGCACGCCCACGGCGTACCGCGTGAGGTCCACGCCGTATATGCGCTTCACCAGATCCGGGATGAAGCCGCCGCCGAGTCGATTGTGCGACTCGACGATCCTGGGTCCCCGACCGGTGAGCTTGATCTCCGTGTGCGTCGGCCCCTCCGTCAGCCCGACCGCGTCGAGCAGATCGGTCGTCAAGCCCGCCACCTGCCGCCAGGTCGCGTCGCTCATCTCTGCAGGCATGGAATGGCCGATCTCGACGAACCCGGGCCCGAGGTACTTGTCGGTCACGGCGACGATCGTGTGCCTGCCATTGCAGGTGAACGCCTCGACGCTGACCTCGGGTCCGCACAGGTATTCCTCGGCCAGCATGCGGGCGCGCCCGGAGGCCTCGACCTCGCGCCAGGACCGGGCGACGTTCGCCACACGCTCGACCAGGCGCACACCGGCACTGCCGCCGGCGTCCAGTGGCTTGATGACCGCCGGTCCGCCGCCCAGCTCGACGAGGAACTCCGAGAGCTCCGCGGCGCTGCCGACCACGCGGTGGCGGACCGGCGAGAGCCCAGTCGCGTCAAGGACAAGGCGCATCCGCGCCTTGTCCTTGAGCAGGCGGACCGTGTCCGGCGGGTCGCCGCCCAATCCGAGCTCCGTGTTAAGGCGCGCGGCCGGGAGCAGCCCCGGTTCGGTGAGCGTGAGTACCCGCGCGAAGGGCCGCTGGGTATGCATCCCGCGAAGGCAGTCGACGTCGTAGTTGCCGTGCTCGTCGAGCTCGGCATGGACGATCTGCTCGCACAACTCCTCGCAGCGGGGGTCGTAGCGGCCGGCTGTGTGGACGAGCACGACGTCGAGGCCGAACTCCGCAGCGGCCTCCAGCATCTCGATTCGGCCACCGATGACGGCCACGCGGGTGGCCATCTCACGAGCTCCCTGCGCTGAGGGCGGCGGCGTCTTCGACCGGCTCGCAACGCACCTCGTAGTTGGCGGCGGTCAGCAGGACCTTGCGCCTGACCTCGGCGGTACTCGTTCCGCGATAGCGGAAGCGCCCGCCGATGAGCTCGTACGACCCCTCGATCTTCGGGACGAGGACGCCGGCCTGCGGTATGACCTCGGCGTAGGGCCCGTCTTCCTCGAGCATCGACGTGGCTTGCACGACCCGGCACGGCGTGGTCTGCAACGGCACGAGCAGGCATCCGCCCACCGGCTCGCCTGCCGCTAACGGCGGCAGGTCCGGTGTCTCGTCGCACTGCAGCGCGAACTCGAGGCCCATGAGGTCCACGTTGTGCACCTCTCGCCAGACGAACGGGATCTCTCCGCCGCCGGGGCGGCAGCCGACCTCGAGAAAGATGCACCGGGGACCGGCGGCCATCGGCGACATGAACAGCTCGAGGTGGAACACCCACGGTCGCGTCGACATGCCGGGAAGCAGCTGCCGCAGGAACTCCTCCACGGCGGCGCACGTGACCGGGTCGTCGACCTCGATCGAGCCGACCGGCTCGCCGAGCATGAACGCGAGCGGCCCCGTGGTGGCTGCGCCGGGCATGTTCTCGTACGTCGACAGCCGCCATGGGCCGAGGTCGTGACCGGTGAAGACGCCGTCCACGTGGTAGACCGGATGCGGCAGGTACTCTTGGGCGAGCATCGGCCGCAGCGCGCTCACGTCGATGCCGGCGGCCTCGTCGGCATCGTCCACGCGTCGCACGCCGGTGCTCGCGCGACCCAGCAGGGGCTTGACGACCACCGGCCAGCCGACCCGCGACGCGAACGCGCAGATCTCCTCGGTCTCTGTGACGAGCTCGAAGCGCGGCACGCTCACGCCGGTGCGCTGAGCCGCCAGAAGCATCGCGTGCTTGTCGAGGAAGTGGTGCAGCTCCGCCGGCCTGCGGCCGCGCGATCCGAACTCCTCACGCAACCTCGACGCAACGAGGAAGTCGCTCTCCTGCAGTGCGACGACGGCCTCAGGCTTGCCGTGCTCTGAGACCGCGGGTTGGATCGCCGCGCGCACGGCGGCGTAGTCGCAGAGGTCGTCGACGATCAGCACCGAGGCGGCACCCTCCGGCACCGCGTGGGCACCGCGCGCCGTAGTCACATACGTGATTCGACAGGTTTTATGATCAACATAATTTGCATATCTGGCGTAGCTGTCACGCCATCTGTTCAGCACGACCACGTGCACGTCACGGAGCTGCGTTACTGGCATTGGGGCTCTCTCTCTTCCACGGTCGCTTGTAGAGCAGGTTTCGCCGAGGAGCCGCCGTAGCGGCACGGTCGGGGGTTCACGTCGCGCGAGCGCCGGTCGGTACAGGACGCCGATGAGCGCGGCGAGTGCGATGAAGATCACCGCCATGCCTTCGGGCGGGAGGACGGCTCCCGCGATGAGCCCGAGAGCGGCGATGATCATGCCGCCCTGGATGCTGAGCTTGAACAGTGCGAGGTACCGGGTGCGCGCGTCGTCGGGGACGAGGTCGGCAACCATCGCCTGCATGACGGGGATGTGCATGAGCTCGCCGAGCGTCAGCACGACGATGGCCAGCACGAGCGGAACCATGAGGTTGCTCATGGCCAAGGTGACGGTGCCGATGGCGAACAGCGCGATGCCGGCGTAGACGCGCGGCCGGTCGTGGAGGCGCCGCAGGAGCCGCTCGGCGAACAGGGCCAGGACGACGATCAGCAGCGTGTTCTCGGCGCGCAGGACCCCCCGCAGCTCCACACCGTTGAGATTCAGATGCCACGGGCCAATGGCGAGCAGCTGCTCCCGGTCGGGCATGGCCTCGGCGAGGCGCACCCCGATGTACCCCGTGAGCTGCATCTCCAGGCCCAGCCACAGCGTCATGCCGAGCACGACGCCGCGGAACAGCGGGTTCCTGAGCGCCTCCTGGTAACCCCGC